>CANHPJ010000027.1 GCA_947462515.1 Bacteroidota bacterium
GCACAGAAGCCCATTTCGTGAATTAGTTTCAGCTCTTTTTCTACCCGATTTTTTATCTGTTCAGTAATATCTGTATAACGGTGTTCAAGTCCTTCATAAGTCAGTTTTTTCAGTAAACTAATGTCTTCAGCAGCATTGCCTGTAAAGAGTTGTTTGTTTTTACTCTTGCCAAATTCAAAATCAATATGGCAATTGCTTAATAGTTCTTTCGTGTTTTCGATAAGTTGGGGGTAATTATTATAGAGAGCTTTCAACTCATTTTCGCCAAGCATTATTTCAGATTCCTGTGCTTGTTCTTTTAATGGAAGTTTGCTTAGGAGTGTATTATTATCAATGGCTCTTAACAGCCTATGGGCATTAAAATCTTTTTTGTTTCGAAATGTTACCGGATGAAGTACTATCAATTTATGCTGATATTTTTGCCAATCGGTAAAAATGAGTTTGTTGAAATCGAGGCTGCGAATTCCGATGTATTCTCCTTCATTCAAATTTTCAAAGCTTTTCAAACCAAACGGATATATCACATAGGCATTTTTAAATGCTTCGGGTTCCGCTTTTAAATCAGCAGAGGCAATTCTTTTTGTTAGGTGCTGATTTAATTCTTGAAATCCTTCATTATTTTTTGCAATGCCAATGTATTGCTGGGTGGCTCCGTCTCTAAAATCTATTCCCAATATGGGTTTAACATTAAATTTGGAGGCATGTCTAACAAAATCAAGGCAGCCCGAGGTATTATTTATATCTGTTAAAACTAAGGAATCAATTTTTTTAGATTGAGCTTCTGTCAAGAGTTCTTCAATACTCATTAAGCCGTATTTGAAGCTAAAGTAACTGTGGCAATTAATATACATGGTTTATTGTTGATGTAACCAAAAAGGCTTATGATTTATTGTTTTTTACCAGCTGGTTTTTTAGGGGCTTTGTAGCAATCCAAACTTGTGGCTCTGTGAATTTTCAATCCATATTTCAGGTTTATTTTATCCATGGCCTGATACAGATTTATTTTTTCTTCGGTATCGTCGAATAGGTTTATCTGATAACCGCCTCTTACAAAATGACTTAGCCTTACACCTATTAATCTTACCAATAGTCTTCTGTTGTATAGTTTATTAAAGAGTTCTTTTGCTTTTTCAATTAAAACATGATCGCAGGAGGCGTAGCCAATACGAGCTTGTGAAGTATGCGTATCAAAATCGGAGTATCTGATTTTAAGGGTGATACACGATGTTAGTTTTTGCTCGCTACGAAGCTGAAAGGCTAGTTTTTCTGTCATGGAGATAATGATGTTATTAAGTTTTATAACATCTATAGTATCCTGATCGAAGGTTTCTTCGGTAGAGATAGATTTTTTTTCGGAGTAGGGAACAACAGGGTTCGTGTCAATGCCATTGGCCTTTTTCCATATTATTATTCCGTTTTCGCCAAGCACATTGTTTAAAAGCTCGATAGGCATTTGCTGCAGGGTGCTTATTTTTTCTATGCCCATATTTTTTAGTAAGCCCGATGTTTTTTCGCCCACCATAGGTATTTTATTGATGGATAGGGGAGAGAGGAAACCTTTTTCGTATCCTCTTATTATTTCGAGTTCTCCGTTTGGCTTCGACTCTCCGGTGGCAATTTTAGAAACTGTTTTATTGGCAGATAAGCCAAAGGAGATGGGCAGACCGGTGTTTTTAATGATGCATTGACGCAGTTCTTTGGTCCATTTAATGCAGCCAAAGAATTTATCTAATCCGGTAATATCCAGGTAATGCTCATCGATAGATGCTTTTTCGTAAAGAGGTGCTTTTTCTGCAATAATCTGGGTAACCATATTCGAAAATTTGCTATACATTTCCATGTCGCCACGAATTACAATGGCATCCGGACAAAGTGTTTTTGCCATACGCATGGGCATAGCCGAGCGCACGCCGAAAGCCCTGGCTTCATAGCTACACGATGCCACCACCCCTCGGTCGGATGTTCCTCCAACAATAAGGGGTTTTCCTATAAAGGAGGTGTTTTTCAATCGTTCTACCGACACGAAAAAAGAATCCAGATCTAGGTGAACAATAGTTCTGTTATCGTTTTCGAGGTAAAGCATGTCTTATTTGGTCTTTTTCATTGGTATATATTACCCACAGGGCTACAAGCGTGTTTAGAATAAAACACCTGATAATTTCTTTGGGTTGAGAAAAAATCGCTTTTTTTGTATACATTGTCTTCATCGTTATATAATTTAATTTTTAAAGTTCATCTTTACATTCAATCGTTATTGTTTGGTTTGATGAATATTCTACTTCTTAAAATGATTACTTTATAATCATTTTATTGTTTACAATTTAAACAAAATTTTTATATTTGTATAAAAAAACAGCTATGTATTTAAATACAAACCTTAAGTTATTGAGAAAGAGAAGGAATCGTACACAAGAAGATGTCGCCTTGGCAATTAATGTGAAACGTACCACCATCAATAATTATGAAAACGGCATAGGACAGGCCTCGGTAGAAAACTTGTTAACCTTATCAGATTATTTTAAAATAAGTATAGATACCTTATTGAAGGTAGATTTAAGCCGTTTGTCGGATAGCCAGTTGTACGAACTGGAACACGGCAGCGATGTGTTTATAAGGGGCACCAACCTTCGGGTATTGGCCACAACTATAGATGCCAACAATAACGAAAACATTGAAATGGTTCCGTTAAAGGCCAAGGCGGGTTATACTGCCGGTTACAACGATTCTGAATTTGTGAGCACTTTACCTACTTTTCAGCTGCCACTACTCTCGCGGGACAGAAAATATCGGGCTTTTCAGTTAGATGGCGATTCTATGTTACCTATTCCACATGGAGCTTATGTTATTGGCGAGTATGTACAAGACTGGAATACCATAAAAGATGGAAATGCCTATGTTGTTCTTACGCAAGATGATGGTATTGTTTTTAAAATTGCCTACAATCAATTAAGGGTGAAAAGAAATTTATTGCTAAAATCGCTGAACCCTCTTTACCAGAGTTATGAAATTAGTCTAACATCGGTAAAAGAAGTCTGGAAGTTTGTAAATTTTATCAGTGGAGAAATACCGGAACCTAATTTAATGAAAAATCAGCTCTTGGATGCCATTCATGTTTTCGAAAAACAAGTGACAGATGTGAAGAAGAATTTGCAGGGATTGAATTCTTAGTAAAACATAAAAAAGCATACTTGACCGAATAGATTATATACTTTTTTAATTTAAATGATATACTCATTTTATTATAAAGACGTTCATTAGTTTTTATAATAGAAAGGGTATATTTTTTTTGTGTACTTATACATGTAATTAAAATTCGTAAATTTGAAAAATTTGAAAACAGGCAAGGTTTAATTGATTTAAAATCAATATTTTGTTAAATATTTAAAGTGAAAGATGAATAATTCAGATAGCGAAATAGATTTGTTTAATTTATTACTTAAACTACTTAAGTTTATTAAGAAAAACAAAAAAGCAATTATTGCCTTTTTTCTATTAGGAACAATTATCGGTTGCATCAACTATTTTAGAAAGGCTTCAGAAAATAAAATTATATATGAAAAAACATACCTGGCAGAATCTGCTGTAGCGTCTAGTGAGGTAATAGTTGGCATAATAAATAGCATTGGTTTTAAAAATGAATTTCCCGAAAATGATTTAGAGTTATTATCCAACAAATTGAGACTTTCTATTTCTGTTTTAGAGTCAATAAAAAATATTTCGGCAGAAGTGCAAAGCACTGGCAAGGAGTCATCGGTTATTAAATTAAAAATAGATTGGAGCGATAAAAATCATATTGACAGCATAGTGCATGGAATTACCCATTATATAAATTCAATAGAGTATGTAAAAAAAAGATACGATATTGATCGAAAACAGCAGAATCAACTAATTTCGATAATAGATAACAAAATTAATTATTATGATGAGGCGCTGGGGTTAAATAAAATCAGTGATTCAGAAAAACTATTAAAACAAATAGTTGGTAAGAATGAAGTTTTGAATTACATGGAGTTAATAGATAGAAAGCAAAAATTAGAAAAGCAAATGAGCCTGTTAAACTCAATAGAGTTTATAGCCAGCAGTGAAGCAAAAATTATTGAGAGACCAAGTAAAAAAAATGATATTATCAAAGTACTTGGTTTTGGTTTTGCGTCAATATTTCTATTTGTATTTCTTAAGTTTTTTCTTTTTGTAATAGATAAGTTTAAAAATATTAATGATTAATAATTTCGGATTTATAACAATTGTTCAATTGTTTGATAGATGTTAAAAATCCATATTTAATGGGCTCCTTGTTGAAAATTAATTTCTTTAAATCTGAATTTACAAAGAATTCATTTACCCTTATTTTAGGAACAGTATTAGCGCAGCTGATTCCATTTATTCTTCAGTTATTTCTTAGAAGAATGTATACCCCTGAAGACTTCGGAGTGTTTTCAATTTATTTTAGTTTACTTAGTGTTTTGGTTATAATGGCCAGTTTGCGATATGAATCAACAATTGTGTTACCAAAAAATGATGTTGAATCCGTTAATGTTCTAGCATTATCAGTCTTTTTATCGGTTTCTTTTTCATTTTTTTTATTCCTTATCACCTTATTTTTTAAAGAAAAAATTTGTGATTTATTAAACTTCCCTTTATCTGCCTCAAATTATTTGTATTTATTGCCGCTCAGCTCTCTTTTTTTTAGTTTATACCAGATCATAAATTTCTGGCTCATAAGAAAGAAAATGTTTGTTTCTTCTTCCATAAATAAAATTACAAGACGTTTTTTTGAAGGAGCTACACAAATTACTTTTGGATTATCTACAAAATCATCGGGTTTAATAATGGGTGACTTGATAGGTAATTTTGCCAACTTTTTCAGTGGCTGTCTTCAACTAAAAAGAAGTGATTTCAATTTAAAGTGGGTATCTAAAAGTAAGATGTTTTTCGTGCTGAAAAAATACCGCGATTTCCCTATCTATAATTTAGTTCCAACCTTATTGTGTTCAATTGCCAATATAATTCCTTACTTATTGATCAATAAATTTTATTCTACCCAGCAATTAGGTTTTATTGATTTAACCAAAATGGTTTTATCTATTCCGCTGGCATTAATTTCTGTTACTATTTCGCAGGTATTGTTTCAACAAATTACATCTAAGATCAATAATCGTGAATCTTTGAAAAGGGAATTACTGAATATTTTTTACTTCATCGCATTAATCGGTATTATAGAGATTATCGTTGTGCTTTCTTTTGCACCTGAACTCTTTGCCTTGGTTTTTGGTGATGACTATAAACTTTCTGGTGAGATCTCGCAAATTTTGGTGTTTAGTTTCGTTTTTAACTTCTTAACTTCTTCTTTTAGTTCTGTCTTTATTGCCATGCAAAAAATTCGTTTGTATAGTTTTTGGCAAGTTTCTTATTTCATTGTGATGTGTTTTTTGTATTTTTTTGAAAACAAATCGTTTAACTATTTTATTTCACTTTTTGTCCTTTTTGAGGTAGTGATGAGTTTATTATATTCCATATTATTAATTATGATTGTTATCAATTACGAAAATAATTTATTGTATGATAAAAAAATATAATTCATCCTTTTCGTATGATAATTTTAGTCTAAAAGTTGAAAAGGAATTTGCTCTGATAAGTGCGTTTGTTTTACTAATAAACCTTTTCTTGGAGGCTTATTATTTTGTTTTTATTTCGAATCACTTTAATTATTTAGGTTTTAAACTTGATTTTTCAATTGTTAAATATTTAGAAACGAAGTTGTTACTTTTTTTATTTTTTATTTATTCTTTACATCTTTTTAAAAAAAGTTCGTTTATCTATTCAATTTTTGTCTTGTTGGTTATTCTTTTTTACATCCCCATTTCAATTTTATATTCTTTTATGGATAGCATTGGGGATCCAATTTATTCCGTTACCTTTTTTCTGACTATTTATACATTGATTGCACCAAAAAAAATAAACATTAAAACGATTTGTTTAAGTGCTCAAAATAAGTTTTTGATACTTTTTGGAATGGCATTAATTTTAGTTATCCCTATTTTCTTAAATTTTGGTTGGAATATTAATCTTAAGACACTTTTTTTTAACGAAATATATGAGACTAGAGCACTTTTTTCTAAAAACCTGTCAACGATTCAAGATTATTTCTACAGTTGGGAAGTAAAAATAATAATACCAATTCTATTGATTTTTTTATTGATTCATCAAAAATATCTTCTGGCATTGTTGACCTTTTCAATCCTTCTTTATTTGTATATGATTTCAGGCAATAAATCAGTTTATGCTTCAACAATTGTTGTTTTGTTTTTTTATTTTTTCGGTCAAGATTTCAGCACCAAAACTCGTTATTTTCTCCAACTTCTTTTTTTCGGGCTAATTTTAATACCACTTGTAGACATATATTATATTAAAAACGTTTTTTTTTCTGGTATTTTTGTAATGAGGGTGTTTTTTTTTCCTTCATTATTAACTTATTGTTATTTTGATTATTTCTCTAATTTTTCCCTTTATTTATCAGAGCACAGTTTTTTTAATGTTTTTTTTCAAAGCCCACTTGAAATGAAATCAGCGCTTTTAATATCAAAGGTATATTTTAACACCAATGATATGTATGCAAATAATGGGATTATTAGTGATGGTTATATGAATATGGGCTATATCGGAGTTTTGATGTTTTCTGTCGTTTTTTCATCGATATTTTTATTTTTTAATTCTATTAGAATTGATCCTAGATATTATGGTATTTTTTTTATTAGTATTTTTTTTCTTTTAAGTATTCCTTTTTTTACCGTTTTAATTTCCGGAGGGTTGTGGTTACTAATAATTCTATCATTTTTTATAATGCAAAAGCGCATTTAATAAGATGTTTTTAAAATTAAGGCTAAATTTTGCAATTAATATAAATTTGTTTTTAGTTAAATCATTCTCGGTTGAATTTTAACAAAGTGCATTACTATCAAAAATCATAATATGAAAATTGTTATTCTATCGGTTTGGTTTTCAGAAAATATGGGATACATAGAAAATTGTCTTCCAAAATCATTGGCCGCTTTGGGCAATGATGTGCATGTGATTAGCACCACTGCTCAGGTATACTATAATGACCCTGATTACAATAGTGTTTATGAACCATATTTAGGTAAGAATATTCAAGAAGTGGGTCAAAAATCAATAGATGGTTTTACACTCCATAGATTGCCTTTTGATTTGTTTTTGAATAAAATTTATTTCAAAGATTTAAAGGAAAAACTAAACGAGATTAAACCAGATGTGGTTCAAACCTTTGAACCATTCTCATTTTATACATTGCAGGCAGCATTTTACAAAAATAAATTTAAGTATAAATTTTTTACTGCTAACCATACTGTAGCATCCGTTTTCTCATTATATACACAAAATAAAACTTCCTTTTTTCAGCGATTACCCTTTTATCTTACCAGAACTTTGCCTGGTAGATTGATTAGTTTGGTCACTTCAAGGTGCTATCCTGCCACCATCGATGCACTAGATATAGCGGTTAAGTTTTATGGTATCCCAAAAGAAAAGACTAAACTTGCTTGTTTGGGTGTAGACACTGATTTTTTTAAACCACCAGTAAATGATTCAAAAGAATCTGAATTGAGAAAAAGTGAAAGAACGAAAA
This sequence comes from Bacteroidota bacterium, assembly GCA_947462515.1. Classification (GTDB taxonomy): domain Bacteria; phylum Bacteroidota; class Bacteroidia; order JACCXN01; family JACCXN01; genus CANHPJ01. Next base: position 7,643 of record CANHPJ010000027.1, read on the forward strand.
TCGGATTTGATGAACAAGATATCGTTTGCATTTATACTGGTCGATTTACGGAGGGTAAAAATCCACTTTGTCTTGCAAATGCTATTCAGTTATTACAGGAACAAGGTCATCCATTTAAGGCATTATTTATGGGCAATGGTCCTCAATTAAAAGAAATTAAATCAAAAAGAGGATGTGTTGTGCATGAATTTGTTCCTTATCACGAATTACCTAAATATTATGCTTTGGCAGATATAGGTGTTTGGCCTCGACAAGAGTCAACAAGTATGTTGGATGCTGCCTCTTGCGGTTTGCCAATTGTGATAAGTGAAAAGGTTCAGGCAAAGGAGCGAGTTGAAGGTAATGGTTTAACCTATGCGGAAAATGACCATATGAATTTAGCAGAAGTAATATTAAAGCTGAAAGATATTGACTTGAGAAAATCACTTGGTGAATTTGGAAAAAATAAAATTGAGAAAGAATATAGTTGGTTAAAAATTGCTCAAGATAGGCAAGTTGACTACAAATATTTTATTGAAAAGTAGTTTATATTCAATTTTCAAATTACATCTAAATTGTTTTTTCTGCATTTTGAAAAGAAAAATTAGTTTATTTTCGTTTGTGTTGAATTCAAACAGGATATTAAACTTGAATTCATTATTCTAATAATTTTTAGTTTTACAGATATAATCAATGTATAATTTCTGCACCTTATTTGACTCCAATTATCTTAGTAGGGGAATAGCCATGTATGAGTCTTTAAAGCTTCATTGCGGTGATTTTCACTTATATGTTTTCGCTTTTGATGAAAATGCGCAGACTATTCTCAATAAACTTGCATTTGAACACGTAACAGTAATCTCTTTAAAAGAGTTTGAAAATGAAAGATTATTGGCGGTTAAACCAACCAGATCCAGAGCCGAGTATTGTTGGACGTGCACATCTTCCACCATTTTATATGTTTTAAACAATTTTGAAGTAGACAATTGTACTTATGTAGATGCTGACTTGTTTTTTTACAGTTCACCAAAGGTATTGTTTGATGAAATGGGAGATAATTCGGTTTTGATTACCGAGCATAGATATACCAAAAAGTATGATAGAACAGAAATAGCAGGTAAATATTGTGTTCAGTTTGTTACCTTTAAGAAGAATCCAATCGGATTAAAAGTATTAAACTGGTGGGTGGAATCTTGTTTGGAATGGTGTTTTGACAGATACGAAGATGGGAAATTTGGAGATCAGAAATATCTCGACGATTGGACTACCCGTTTTACAGGAGTTCATGTTTTGAAGCATTTAGGAGGAGGGCTTGCTCCTTGGAATATTCAACAGTATGAAATTGATACTACTATTGGCGATAGAATTTTTTTTAATGAGAAAAATGTATCGACTAAATTTGAGGCAGTTTTTTATCATTTTCATTATGTCAGATTTTACAAAAATAATCTATTGGATTTAGGTTGGTTTTCTTTGCCAAAAAACACTGTAAAAAAATTATATGTTAGCTATATCAAACAACTAGATTTGGCAGCCGGAAAGATAAATGAAATAGACTCTTCTTACTCTGAAAATTTAAGACCTTTCAGTTTACTAGAATCAGCAAGTATAAAGGATAGGTTAAAGATTTTAATTAAGTTAGTAACAAAGAAAAATTTATACAAAAAATATAAATTCATCAGTCACTAAATTAAAATACCGCTCGAAATATTTAAAAAAAACATGACTTTTTTAACTTAATTAAAAAGTTTTATGAATATTATGAATATTGTATGAAGTTTTTGAAAGAATATTTGCCTCCCATATTGATTAAAAAAATAACAGGATTATTATATGGATGGAGCGGAAACTATAAATCTTGGGATCAGGCAAAAAAGAAATGCACAGGATATGATAATGGTGTAATTTTTGAAAAAGTTAAAAGTTCTCTTTTAAAAGTTAAAAATGGTCTGGCTGTTTATGAGCGGGATTCGGTATTATTTGATAAAATACAATATTCTTATCCGCTTTTATCCGCTCTGTACAATATCGCCATATTAAAACAAGGTAATTTGAATGTTTTAGATTTTGGAGGTTCACTCGGCAGCACTTATTTTCAAAATAAGAGCATGCTTGAAAATTTGAGTGATTATAAATGGTGTATTGTAGAGCAGTCGCATTTTGTAGAGGAAGGTAAAACATCATTTGCAGATGAGCATTTAAACTTTTATACCGACATTAATGCATGTTTAAAAGAAAATTCTCCTAATGTTATTTTACTTTCTTCTGTATTGCAATACTTGGAAAAGCCTTATGACTTAATTTCATTTATTTTGTCCAGCGATATTGAGTATATTATAGTAGATAGAGCACCTATGCTTAGGAAAGGCAATGATAGAATAACCATACAAAAGGTTCCAAGCAAAATATACAAGGCTTCTTATCCTTGCTGGTTATTGAATGAAAAAAAGTTTTTAGAGGTGTTTTTGAGGAAATATGATTTAGTTTTCGATGATTATTTAAACGAATCAATAAACATTAGCGATGCTAATTACCGTTTCTTTTTCTTTAGGATTAAAAGCTATTCCTCTTCAAATTAAAAATTAAGTACGTAAAGGATTTTGTTTTTTGTAATCTACAGGTGATAGGATTTTTCAATTATTATATGTTTGATTTTAGCGCCAGAGAAAAATTAATTAATAGCTTTGTTTAAACGCTTTGTTTTTGTGTTTTACAAATTTTCATTAAACTGATTTTTTAATTCAAATGGCATCGATAATAGATCTTAAAACATTTACTGACAAAAGAGGAAATCTTACCGTTATAGAGAAAGTAATTCCCTTTGAAATTAAGAGGGTGTTTTATATTTATGGTGTAGACGATTCTGTTAGGGGAGGGCATCGCCATCACAAGACTATTCAAGCAGCAATTTGTATTAAAGGCAGTTGCATAATTTCCAATAATGACAATGTCAAAAAAGAACAGTTTAGTTTGGATGCACCAAATAAGTGTTTGATTCTTAACCCGGAAGATTGGCACCAAATGCATGATTTTACACCTGATGCGATATTAATGGTTTTTGCATCAGAATATTTTGATGCAGCTGATTACATTTATGAAAATTACTTATGATAGATTACGAAAACCTAGGAAAACTCAATAAACCATTTTTTGAAGAATTTGAAAAATCTTTCCATGATGCACTTCGCAGCGGATGGTATATTCTTGGAAAAAATGTAGAAAATTTTGAAAAGGAATTTGCTTCCTATACTAAAAGTAAACATTGTATTGGTGTTGCCTCCGGATTGGACGCATTGATACTATCATTAAAGGCCTTTGACTTTGAAGCTGGCGACGAGGTTATCGTTCCATCTAATACTTATATAGCCACCATATTATCGGTGATGCATCTTGGATTAAAACCGGTTATGGTGGAGCCAGATTTAAA
>CANHPJ010000028.1 GCA_947462515.1 Bacteroidota bacterium
TGTGTTGTTAAAGGCTAATTTGCTGACTATTAATACAGAGCAGTTGGTAGCTCGTCGGGCTCATAACCCGAAGGTCATAGGTTCGAGTCCTGTTCCCGCTACCTAAAAACAAAAAAGCCTTTTAGATTTTCTAAGAGGCTTTTTTATTTTTATGCCATACAAACGTTGAATCTTAGCGATTGTGATTCTGTTTATACTAGCTGCTTTGCAAAAAAGTCTTGTTAACTTTTAAATCAATACTGAACGTGTTATGTAGCAAATATATAAAAAACTGTCAGTAAAACTGTCAGTAAATTTGTATAAAAAGTATAGGAATATTAGATTTTCAACAAGTACAACAAAACTGTACCTAAAGTGAGTTGAATGATATAAATCACTATACTAATTCCAATTGTATATAGCTTAGGATATTTAAAGCTTAAACCCTTTTTTATTATTTTTTTAACAACAAACCTTGTAAAGAAGAAGTTCAGAATAGCAGGACCAACATTCCCCATAGGCACTCGACTTGAAGCCGTTATGTTCAAAATAGTCAATATTGCGAAAATTAATGGAATAGTAAAATACAAGCCCACCCTAGCTTTTTCCCAAGTCAATGGTTCCTGTTCAGATAAATTATCTTTTATTTTATCTTTTTTGTAGAAAAATTTAAATAAAAAATATGCTGTGATTATCATTAAAAAAATAGGGAAAACCTCTGCAATTGGATTCATATTTCTAGTTTTAGTTTAAAGTAAATCTAATTAATTTACCTTGAAATATAATTATATAATATCATTTTCTTTCCTGACTAACCTTTTAAAGAAAACTAGTATGCATATATGAAACAATTGCAGGCTAACTAAACTAACTGATTAGAATCAATGTGTCAATCAAAACAAAAAGCCAAAAAAAAGGAAGGTGTTTTTAAAAATGACATCCCCCCTCCCCTTTAAAAAACTTTAATTTCTTTTGATGGATATGTCATAGAAAATGGGGTGTAGTGTAACCCTTAGATTCATCTGATATCTTATTTAATGTGCAATACTATCGGATTTGAACTATACTTTAGTTTTTTAGTCGATTTAGTTAAAAACCCAACAAACACAGGACTTTCAAAGCCCTGTGTGCTGAGTTTTGTTTAGCTAAGATTTTATGCCCCTTAGGCTACCCTCTGTGTGAGCCTATATAAACCATTTTTTTCTCTTTCAACTAGTTCTAACTTTATAAACTTATTTAAATAAGTTGTCAAAGTACGATCACTTATTCCTAAGCTTTTAGCTATGGGTGAAATGTCCGTTCTTTTGAAAGATTTGTCATTAGGTATCCATTCTAATAACTTTTGCTCTATATTTTTAAAAGTCTTTTTTGGCTCTGCGTATTTACTAAGCATATTTATACTGTGAAGCATATATACTTTTTCAACTAAAAACATTGATGTTTCAAAGTCTTCATCTGAACAATATATTTTCGATTCATCCGACCTGAGCGCGGTGAGCACCATAGCAATTTTAAAGGCCATTAACCCTAATCTAAAAATCACACCATAAACAGGGCTACTATAAAGTGATGAGTTATGGTTTAAGGCTTCTGTAAACCTTCTGTCTAGCTCATTCCCTTGCTCTTCAGTCATATAAAACCTTTGCTTACCATTATTCTTAAACTTATCACATAAATTAGCACTGAAGTTTGAGAATATTTCTTTTTTACTATTACTGATTTGTAATGTATAAGTACTTTTCCATTTCGGTTCAGAAGTAAATGAATAAAATAAAAACCTACTAAATAATCCATCTTCAACTGATGTAATCAGAGAATCCATTTGATTTGGAGTTCCTGTTAATGTTAAACTAAATTTAGGTTCTGCTACTTCATTATAAACAAGATCGGTAATCCTGCTTTTTGAAATCACTTCTGAATGGAATGCTTTTCTTAATATATCAGAATAATTACCAAACTCTTTACTATTTGCATTAGTAACCGTATCTGTTTCTGTTTCACAAATGCAACCTAAACCGTCGTTATCTGCCAAATGTTTAATTAGCATTGGAGAGGTAGTATCTGCAGGTATAAAGAATAGTTTAACCTTTGGAGGAACGGGTTCTTTGATTAGTTCAATTTCTTCATCTTTAGCCTTTTTCATTTTTCTATCAAATATTCTTTTTTCTTTTGCATAAATATCTTTAGCTTCTTTGCTTAAATCTAAAAGATAATAATGATAGCAATCTCCTAGCTGTTTAGCATATTTCATACTCCCCTTGCCACTTGCAGGAGGTGCTACTATAAGACTAAAAAGGTTTGGAAAAACCACTTCATCGGAATAATACCCGTAAACATTATAAAACCCGCCACTTAAAACAGAAAGGGCTGATGTAAAAAATACATCTCTTTCTCTTCCTTGAAAAACTTCACAAGCTTTCTTTAATGTTTGAGGTAAGGCTTCGTAAATTTTATCGGGCACAAATGGACTATTTTCTTCACCCTCTAATATTACTTTGGAAGTTTTGGAAGTTTTGGAATGGCTTCCAAATTCATTTAAATTATTTTCATATGCGCTTTTTATTACTCTTTGAACTTCATTAAATGGAAATGTATCTGAACAATAATTAGAGGCAAATGAAATAGTATCGTTAATATCAATACCGAAACGATTGGTATTACAAGCAAATAAGTAAATAAAATTATTACGTCCCCCCTCAGCAAACTCAGCCTTATTAGAAGTAAAATCCCAAACCCACGACACATCAACCCCACTACTATCGTTAGTTTTTTTAAAGGTATAGGTTATAGCCGAATCGTTTAAATATAAGTTTGGATCATATGATACAAAACAAAGTCTAGGAATATCTTTTACTGCCCTATCTGATTCAACACCTACTTTTTCATCGTAGTAAGCTCTAATTTGATTGAAAGTATCTGTGTGTGTCTTCAACTCTCCCCCTGCATTTATTATTACTTTTAATCCATTGCCGGATGGACTTATAAAAGCTGAGTACGTAAAGGGTATCTCAATTATTCTCTGTTTTAAACTTTCTACATCGTCGATTTTATCATAATCTAAACTTATAAGCCCTGAGTAAATCTCAATATCCTTATTTGTTCGACTTTCTTTAAACGTTCCTGATGTAGTAAATCCCGGTAGATTCTTTTTTAACTCACTTGATTTTAAGTTTTCATTTTTATTAAATAAATTTCTTATTTCTTCAATTTGTGTTTTCCAAACACCTTCTTTAATTTGTTTTAGTATAGAACTTAAGGAATAAATTATACCCCTACTGTCTGTTACATTCTTATAAAAATTAACATTTTTCATTTTAAATAAATTAATTATGTAATAAAATAAGGGTTGCCAAACCTGCCAAATCTTCCATAATAAATAGAAGACGAACCCTATTTTTAGGCAAAGTAATTCCATCTCCCTAGATTGGGATTTTTGCGAATGCCCCCTACTATTGTTCAGAAGCGATTAAGTGTTTGATTCCTTTACTTTAATTCATTAGCACAAGATTTATGCTAACAGTTAGGTTTGAATTTAGAATTTCCTTATATTTGAAGTACGCAAATACAACAAAGTCAATGGATTCAGATTTCTATCTAATCTGTTGGCTTTACCTTACAAAGGTTGAATTAAAAGTTGATTTTTCAGGGAACGGTACTAGATCTTTTTGGGAATGATACTAGATCTTTTTGGGAACAATATTGAATCTAATTATCGTTTTAAAAACTATTTTTTAAATGATTATACGCTTCATTGTATTTATTTTCACTGTAATCTGATTTAAATTTATATGCTTTCCCAAAGTTCAAATCAAATTCTTCAATTGAAAATTTAAAAATATATGCTAGTGATACAGTTTTGTTCATCAAGCCTTCTTTTCTTAATTTATTAACTAAAAAACTAGCTTTAGCTAGGCACTTGCTTTTTTCTTTTATGTCTACTTCAAGAAATTTAATAAATAATTCATACCCAAACAACATAAAATAATCAGGATGGGGATTTATATATTCATAATGAGAGTCTGAACTCTCAATTTGTGTTTCTGTATTTTCAGGAGGGGGGATTGTTTTTTCAAGTTGGGGCTCTAAGTTTTCAATAATTATATTATTTGAAGTTTGGGCTAACTGTATTCTATTTTGTTTTTCTCGTAAAAATTCAATCTTTCTTTTCGAACTGTTTTTATATTCATCTAGAAACTGTTCGCTTACGAATTCCATTGCGTCTATCCTTATGTAAAAATCTAATTCTACATAAAACTTAACGCTACTATCTAATATGCTATATTGTTCAGCAATACATCTTTCTATAAAATCAGATTCTAATGAATCAGGCACATCCTCTATATAATCTTGAAGCTGTTCTTCGTATTTTTCTATAAAATAATCAAGTTGATGAAATTTAAAATTTGACGAAAGGGTCAAGTATAATTTATTTTCGATAAGCCTCTTAAACTGAGAAATTATTAATTGATCATCTTCGTCTTTCAAATTATCATTATAATACTTTAAAATTCGTGTCAAGTCTGCTAAGGGTTCGGTTTTAACTAATTCGCCAAAAAGATTATTTAATATGCTTCTCTGACGATTTGTAAGATTTTCCATAAAAGTGCTATAAATTGCTTTTTATCTCTTAAATTTAGATAAATATAAGTAGGGAAGGTTAGAATTGTATGGATAAAATTTCAAAAAAAGACATAATCGACGCCATAAAAGAAATTGAAGATAATGCTGATTTAAGAAAAGGGCGTACTTCGACCACATATGACTTAATTTACAACAACATCGCATATCCTCCCAAATTGGTAATTAGCATCGCTAATAAATTTGCTACGGGCCAAGAATTGCGCCCTAATGATTTCCCCGGGGGAATGGACACACCTGCATTTAATTTACTTGAAAGCTTTGGTTTTGAAATCCATAAAAAAAAGGACCCTGTCAAATTTTTAATTGAAAATTATAAAAAACATATTAAAATAACAGAGCTAAAAGATGAAATATACAAATGGAAATTAATAAATGAGTTTAAAGGTAGACCAAATACCGATGCTGAAGATTTTCATCTTGAAATTAAAAGCATAAATTTTGAAAATTTGGTATATGCTATGGCAAAAGGAGTTTTAAATCATATAGCAAAAGAAAAGCCGGAGGAGTTAAGGTTAATTTTCAAAAATCTATACGATGAGAATAAGGGTTTAGCAGAAAGGATTTTATCATTCAACGAGGATTCCTTGAAAATATACAGAACAATGGGTGAAACAATGCCTCACCATCAAGACGAAAGGTCAATAGCAACCTATTTGACTTTTCACAACCCTGATAAGTATACGCTTTACAAATCTACAGTTTACAAGAGATATTGTCAATTAATTGGAATAAAGGAATCAAAAAAAAATGAAAAATACTTACACTATTTGGAATTGATTAACGATTTGATAGAAAATTATATTAAGGTTGATTCCGAATTAATAAGCCAAGTTAAAAAAATGATCCCTGAATATTATGACGGAAAAAATCATAATTTATTAGTCCAAGACATTCTTTACCAAATGTTAGATAAAGAAAATGAAATCAATTATTGGATTTTTCAGGGCAATCCAAAAATTTATAACATGCAAGAGGCTTTGATGACTAATTCTATTAAAACTTGGACTGTCAGCTCACATAAGGATAAAATAAAAATAGGAGATAAATTTATATTATGGCAGACAGGAAGTGACTCAGGCTGTTATGCATTAGGAGAAGTAACCTCAGAAGTAAAAATGATGAAGGAGGAAGATGAGGAAATGGACCATTATATAACCCCCACTGCTAAAATTGAAAATAATAGAGTAGAAATTAAAATCATCAAAAATCTTGCAAATAAGCCAATATTATGGCAATCAATTAAAGATGAGGAAGTTTTTACAAATTTTAAAGGCGGAAATCAAGGGACTAATTTTTCTTCAACTATAGATGAATATAAAGGAATGGTAAAATTAATTGAAAGCCAAAGTAATAGAAAATATTGGCTATATGCTCCGGGGTTAAATGCCTCAATGTGGGATGAATTCTATGATAAAGGAATAATGGGATTAGGGTGGGATGAAATAGGGGATCTAAACCTTTTGGGAGATAAAAGAGATATCACTCAAACTATACAAAATATTTTAAAAACTGAAAGTAAATCATTTAATAGCGCACTTGCCAATATTGAATTTAGAGATTCTATTTCAATTGGAGATATTATAATTGCGAAAAAAGGGCGACAAGATTACTTAGGATATGGAATTGTAACGTCAGATTACTTTTATGACGAATTAAGGGAATCATTTAAAAAATGTCGCAAAGTAGAATGGGTAAAAAAGGGAATTTGGTCTGAGCCCGAAGCTGACATTGTGCTTAAAACTCTTACTGATATTACAAAATATCCAACATATGTAGAGAGACTAAAAAAATTAATAGGAATAGAAATGGATGAACAAACAACCAAATCATTGAAAAGAGACTTAGAACTAAATCAAATATTATATGGCCCACCGGGAACGGGTAAAACATATAGATTACAAAAAGATTACTTTAAAAGATTTACTATAAATGAATCGACTTTAACTAAAGAGCAATTTTTAGAAAATCTTGTTCAAGATTTAACTTGGTGGCAAGTTATTAGTATAGCAGTTTACGATTTAAATTCAGCAAAAGTTAATGATATACACGAACATGAATTAATTAGAGCTAAAGAAAAAAATTCAAACACAAAATCTATACGTCCAACTATTTGGGGGCAATTACAAGCTCATACCGTTTTAGATTGCCAATATGTAAATGTAGTCGCACGAAATGAGCCTTTATTTTTCAATAAAGATCAAGAATCAAGATGGTCTATAGATAAAGTCTTATTAGAACAATTTTATCCTGAAGCATTTGAAATTCTTGTAAAAAGCAAAAACTTTTTAGCTGACACTAATAAATCAATTAAAAATTATGAGTTTATTACTTTTCATCAATCTTTTAGTTATGAAGACTTTATAGAGGGAATAAAACCAAAGTTAGATGATAACGAAAACGATGTCTCTTATGAAATAAGAGACGGGGTGTTTAAAAAACTGTGCCTTAAAGCAGAAGCAGACCCTGCAAATGACTACGCTATTTTTATAGATGAAATTAACAGAGGAAATGTATCAGCAATTTTTGGAGAATTAATCACTCTTGTAGAAAACGACAAGAGAATCGGATGCGTTAATGAAATAAAAGTAAGATTGCCTTATTCTAAAACTGAATTCGGGGTTCCATCAAACCTGCATATAATAGGAACGATGAACACTGCTGACAGAAGCGTTGAGGCCCTAGATACAGCTTTAAGAAGAAGATTTTCATTTTTAGAAATAATGCCTGATTCAACTTTATTAGCTAAAGTAGCATTTAAAGGCTTCAATTTAGCTACAGTTTTAGATACCATAAATCAAAGAATAGAAGTGTTACTAGACAGAGACCATACTATAGGTCATTCCTATTTTTTAAAGCTAGAAAGTGGGGATACTAATGGTCTAAAATCTGTATTTATAAATAATATCATTCCATTATTACAAGAATACTTTTATCACGATTATGAAAAAATAGCACTTATTCTTGGGGAAGGTTTTGTTAAAATAAAGGAAAATAAAAAAGTGAGCTTTGCAAATTTTAAAAACATAGACTCACCTGAGATTGCAACCCAATTCGAATTAATAAACTCGATAGATGATATTGAAAAAGCTGTTAGCCTATTATTAAACAATTAATGTCTAAAAATCTAAAGAAAATACAGGTTTTTGAACATCAAACCCTCTATTACGAGAGAGATTACGACACTGTGCTATTTGAAGAAAGACATTTCATTTCTCTTGTGAAATTAAATGAATATCACAAAAACAAGTATTTTACTATAGTACACAAAGGCATTAAATTTTCTCAGTATGTTGGAGTGGTTCAAACAGATGATTTAATCATTGAAATATTACCAAAATCCGATAACTCTACTGACGATAAAAAAGTTTGGCAAGGTGCCTTAATTGAAATGCTAAGGATTACTAAGAAACTTGATGTTGACAATGTTGGTCAAGCCAATGTTAATAAACAAAGCATTCACCTATTAGATATCTATTTCGAGTGGTTTTTAAACGAATTAGAAGTATTAATTAGACAAGGCCTCGTTAAAAAATACTACAAAGAGAAAAGTAATGTAAAAACGCTAAGAGGTAAGCTCGAATTTGCGGAACATATAAATAAGAATCTTATTCATAAAGAACGATTTTTTACTTCGCACCAAGTTTATGAAAAAGACCACTTAATTCACCAAATACTTGGGCAAGCATTAAGTATTGTTGAGCAAATTTCAAATGGCAGTTACTTATATAGTAAGTGTAAGACAATAATCGTAGACTTTCCCGAAGTAAAAAAAATCAAAGCTACCTCAGCAACTTTTAATACTTTACCAAAAAATAGAAAAATAGCGCCCTACAAAACAGCTCTTGAAATAGCAAGACTAATAATATTAAACTACGCGCCTAATATCTCATCAGGTAAAGAAAATATGTTAGCATTACTATTTGATATGAATTCATTATGGGAAGATTATATATTGAAAAGACTGAAGAATTCTAAAACTGATAACATTGAAGTCTTTGGCCAAAAGACTAAAGAGTTTTGGAATGGTGTTAATATTCGTCCTGATATTGTAATTCAAAATGGCCTAGAAACATATATAATTGACACTAAATGGAAGAATATTAATGGAAGTAAACCATCAGCAGATGATTTGAGACAGATGTATGTTTATAATGACTATTGGAAATCCACCAAAGCAGTTTTGCTATATCCATCAAATATTTCTGAATCTCCAAAATTTAAAAATTTTGAAGGCATATACGAAAACGAAGCGCATCATCAATGTGGACTTGGGAAAATTTCAATATTTAATGCCGACAACAGTGCATTAAACTCCTCTGTAGGGTTAGAAATCTTAGAATGGTTTAAATAAATAGATTACTATGAAAAAAATGAACTTTGAAATTATTTTTAAAATTATTGTATTAATTCAATTAACAATAATTCTCCTTTTGTTATTGTTTCCATCAAATGATAATGCTGAAATATATAACTCAAACGAGAATGGAAGATATAAAGAAGTAAAAACAAAAAGAGCTTCAAGATATGGGAAAGATATGGGTGAAGAAGTTCAAATTCTTGATACACAAACAGGTGAATTTGTTGAACCTAAATAATAATTATGAATTTTAATAAATATAAATTTACTTATTTTGGTTTAATAATTGGAGTATTATTTTCAATAGGTATAAACCTATTACATAATTATTACATAATTAATAATCCAAAATTTACAGTTTCATTTGTTGAAAAAAATATTGATGACGGAAGTAATTTAGAGCCTAATAATGCAATAAAGTACATTGATGAAGAAATATTATATATAAATAATACTACAGAGTATATTCATAATATATATAAAGATCATTTATTGTATTTAGGTGTTTTTGTTTTAATTTTATATTTATTTATTGACTTGATTTTCTATCCTGAAGGAAGAAAAGACCAATCGCTTTTAAGATATTTTCAATTAAAAAAAATAAGCACCCTAAGAAGAATGTATATAAGAGAGAAAGTTAACTATTTTTTACTTGGGCTATTACTTTCAATAATTCCAAGTATTATCATAATTAATATGATATGAAAAAAATCAAGTAGATTTCCTATAATATTTATATTATAGGCATATCTTCTTCTTTTAAATCAGCTACTTCTAAACCCCTTAAATACGTTAAACTTACATTTACAGAAGAATGTCCCATTGCCTTTTGAAGCTTAGCTAAAGAACCTGTTCGTTTAAAGATTTCTATGGCCCCTGAATGACGAAAAGAATAAAGTGTATGTTCTTGTTGCAACGTTCTCGTTCGTGCCTTAAAACGACTCCAAAGTGTCTTAAAATAGTCTTCATTTAATGGCTCAGGTCTTGATGAGAATATATTATGACTTTCCTCACCCCTAACGAGAATATTTTTAATGTACGTTGGCACAGGTACTATTCTGTTACGACCTGACTTATTCCTATTGCCCGATAAATTTATAAAGCTTAAATCTTCCGAAAAATCCCCCCAAGTTAACTCTCTAATTTCACGATGTGGCCTTAGTAAACACCCATAGGTCATTAAACAACACAAGTAGAGATGACTGTTATATACTTTTATAACATCAAGAATTTCATTTATATTATCAAATGGTTTATGAAGCTTTGAATTGGGCTTTTTGAGCTTGACACCATTAATTAAATTTGGTTTAAAATCATTAATTAACGGGCTTAACGTAGACTTTACTGTTCGCTGTGTTTTGGGACTCCAATTCGGCCTTACAAGAAAAGTTCTAATATGATGGGCGCCCAATTCATCAAGAGATAAGTTCTTTGTATTATTTTCACTTTCATATTGTTTCCAAAGCGAAACCACCCTCTTAGCGTCTTTTATAAAGCGCACAGAACAACCTTGCGATATTTTGCTCTCAACACCACAGTTGAGTGCTTGAAGCACAGTAAGAGGCTCTAATTTGATTTTTTTAATCTTTAACTGTGGTCTCCAACCATCTCTTAACTTTAATTCGAAAGCAGATTTTAAAAGGTTAGGGTCGTCAATGCATCTTAAATCAACACCTATAGCTTTACCATTCCAATATCGATAGCGCTTATTGTCGAAATAAACATTAATAAAAGATGTGTTTTTGTCTTGGCCAATGGTTACTTTAAAATAATTCATACTGTCAGTTTTTACTGTCAGTATTGTGTTGTTAAAGGCTAATTTGCTGACTATTAATACAGAGCAGTTGGTAGCTCGTCGGGCTCATAACCCGAAGGTCATAGGTTCGAGTCCTGTTCCCGCTACCTAAAAAGCCTTTTAGATTTTCTAAGAGGCTTTTTCTTTTTTATGCCATACAAACGTTGAATCTTAGCGATTGTGATTCTGTTTATACTAGCTGCTTTGCAAAAAAGTCTTGTTAACTTTTAAATCAA
>CANHPJ010000029.1 GCA_947462515.1 Bacteroidota bacterium
GATACAGACTTGTGAGAACTTTTTTACTTCTAATGTAATGTATTGAATTAAAGCCATTTGGATTAATTAATATAACTGAAAATAAAAACAAATCAAAAACATCTGTTTAACAACATTCATTTAATTAAATTCCTTTATAATACAGAGAAAGACTGGCTAGAGTGTAGATTCCGGGGTATGTTGACCCACCCATTCCATTTCAACTTGACCCAGGTATTCCTGCGGAAGTTGACCCACCCATTAGTGTAAGCGGAATTTTATAAAAACACACAGATATTCCGGGGGAACTTGATCCACCTGTTTTGTAAAATATTCCTGAGCAAGTTGATCCACCCTTATCGGAATAATTCCGGGGCAAATTGACCCACCTAAAAGAACTGATTGATAGCGTTTAACCATGTCTTTTAACCTTTGTGATCTAAACCACAAAAGTTATATGGCAGCAAAACCAATCAGTATGCTTGATATTAGGAGAATACTACAATTATTAAAAGCTAACACCTCCAAGCGATCTATTAGCCGGCAAACAGCGTTACCGCGCAATACAGTAAAGAAATATGTGCGTTTGATTGCGCAATTAAATGTTCCGATAGACCATCTTCTTTTAATGGAAGATGAGCAGTTGAGCGTTCTTATTTTTGATTATGGAGGCACTGCTTCACCGCCATTTGATATCCGCTATGAAGAATTACAAAAGAAATTTCCATCGTTTAAAAAAGACTTGGAGAACAAACATGTCACGCGACAATTGTTGTGGAACGAGTACCGATTGGAGCAGCCGACGGGTTATGAATACTCTCGTTTTTGCCATCATTTAAACGAGTTCATGGTAAGTAAAGACGTAACCATGCCGATGGTTCATTATCCGGGAGAAAAGCTGCTGATCGATTTTGCCGGAAAAACAATGAGTTACTTTAACGCCGACGGAACCGAAGTAAAGTGCCAGGTTTTTGTGGCCGTTTTTCCTTTTAGTGGCTACACTTTTACCTACGCGGTACACAGTCAAAAGCAAGCTGATTTTTTGTTGTGTTTAGAAAAATCGCTCTGCTATTTTGGAGGAGTTCCGGGATGTATCGTGGGTGATAATCTAAAGTCTTACGTTAAAAAATCCAATCGTTACGAGCCTGAGTTCACCGATTTAATGCTACAGTTCTCTGTTCATTACAACACCACTTTAATGGCCGCCAGAGTTAGAAAACCCAAAGACAAGGCCTCTGTGGAAAGAACGGTTCGACTGGCTTACGAGAGAGTTTACGCGCCGCTTCGCAACCATCGATTCACGTGCATTGAAGACATCAATGCGTCCATCGTGGGTCAGTTGGAACACCATCACCACCGAAAGTTCCGCGGCGAAGAAGAAAATCGCGAACAACTCTTTTTAAGCAAAGAACTTCCTTGCTTAAAAGAATTGCCAACTTCTACGATGGAAGTAAAACAAACGGTGATGGCTAAAGTGCAAAAGAACTACCATATCGTATTGGGGCAAGATTGGCACTTTTACAGCGTACCACATCAATACACAGGCAAGGAAGTAAAGGTGGAATACACTTTTAGTCATGTAGAAATTTACTGTCAGCACCAGCGTATCGCAGTGCATGCGCGCATACAAAACAGCCGTCGGAATCTTTATGCCACAGATAAGCAGCACATGCCCGAAAATCACAAGCATTACAGCGAGCAAATGGGTTGGGATGCCGACTATTTCAAAACACAGGCTGCTAAAATAGCACCCGAAGTAGTACAAGTAATCGAGAAGGTTTTAAACACGCGTGTTTTTCCTCAGCAGGCATTTAATACCTGCATCGGTATTTTGCGACTCAGCGGAAAATATGGTTCGGATCGACTCATGAAAGCCTGCCGGATGGCGCTTAAAGCTAATAGTGCCAATTATAAATTTATCAGCAATGTTTTATCAAACAGCACCGATAAGCGTTGGGTAGAATCAACTAATATTCTACCTGAAGTAATTATTCCCCATCACGACAATCTTCGTGGAGCGGGCTTCTATCAATAAGAAAAACAAGTAACCAATAAAATCAATGTATATGAACACCACAGAAAATCTGCAACAATTAAAGCAACTCAAATTGCACGGAATGGTTAGAAGTTATCAATCCGTTTTAGAACAACCGGTAAACAAACATCCCGAATCACACGAGCTCATGGCCATGCTTGTTCATGCTGAAATACAACACCGGAGTCAGCACCGAACTAAAATTCTTTTAGGCTCTGCCAAGCTTCGTTACAGCAGTTCCATTGAACAAATCACCTGTTCGGCGGCACGCAACTTAACCAAAGGACAACTCGCGCAACTGGCCGATTGCACCTACATCGACAAAGGGGAAAACATTTTAATCACTGGTGCCACCGGCTGTGGAAAAAGCTATCTGGCTTGTGCCCTCGGACAGCAGGCTTGCCTTATGGGATACAAAACTTTGTATCTCAACATGAATCGATTTTGTGAAAGATTAGCGCTCTCTAAAATCGACGGAACCTACATCAAACTACTCAACCAACTCGAAAAAGTAAGAGTGCTTATCCTAGACGACTTCGGCTTGCAGCCGCTTGATCAAACAGTAAAATTGGCTCTTCTGCAAATACTCGAAGATCGCTATCAATACAGCTCCATCATCATTGCTTCCCAAGTGCCGGTGAGTAAGTGGCACGAATACATCAACGAACCAACTCTCGCTGACGCGATTCTCGATAGACTCATTGCCAACAATCATCGATTAGAATTAAAAGGAGAATCACTTAGAAAAAAAACAATTCAAAAATTGAATTAACTTCGCGCTATTAATCAGTTCTTTTTGGGGTGGGTCAACATCACAGGAACTGGTGGATCAGCTTCGCTGGAATCTATAGTTGGAATTATGATCTTAGCGTTTTGCAATGGTCTTAAGAGGTAAAATTATAGGAAGGATTGGTATAGAAAAACGACCTAAGGAAGCGGAAACAAGAAAAGTATTCGGTCATTTTGAAGTTGATACTATTATTGAAAAAGACCATAAAGGAGCAATAATTACACTTAACGAAAGAGTCAGCGGAATGCTGTTGATGAAGAAAATAGAGTCAAAAGATGCTGAACTTGTAAAAGATATATTAGTTGAAATATTAGAGGAAATTAAGCCCTATTTGAAATCAATAACGGGAGATAATGGAAAGGAATTTTAAGGCCATCAATACATTGCGGAGATTATGTGATTTCTTTTTTTGCAAATCACTATAGCCCTTTGAAACGTGGTTCTAATGAAAACTTAAATATATTAATAAGGCAATATATGCCAAATAAAAATGATTTTAAAGACTATCGAGATCCGCAAATAAATGAGATGGAAACTAAAACAAATCGCAGACCTAGAAAAAGACATGACTATGAAACTGCAATCTTTGGCATGGAAAAATCATTCTTTAACTCAGAAGTTGCATTTGTAAATTGAATTCAGCGTTTATTTGGGAAAACTTTTCTAAGAAACGGCCCAAAAAACCACCTTAACTGATGACTAATCCTATTTCTACTTAAGAAATGATAATCAAAAATTTTTCTATCTACATCAATATTTCTTTTTATAAATGAAGGATGAATTATTCTTTCCAATTCAAATCGCTCCTTATTCGCAAACAAATCATTTCCTCCATTATAATTAGTGCCTTCATTATCAAATCCAATATTGGTTATTAAATTTTTATTTGGAATAATGTTTTTCAAATCATTTTCGAAAATTAAAAAAATCGACTGTAAATCATAAGTATTACCTCCATTATTGTAATAATTCTCAAATTTTTTCAGCCAAAACTTATATTCAAATCTTGAGTCAAAATTCTTTTTAAATGATTTACTATATGCCTTTGAATGTAAATTTTTCAGTTTATAATCCCATTTATCATAAACACGTCTCCATGTGCCCCAACCAGAACTACCTCCATAATGAGAAAAAAAATAACTTGCAGTACCAGATTGTATTCCCATAAAATTTTGACCCGTCACATATCCAACTTCTTCGCAATCTTTATATTTATCTAGTACATCATCCATGAATTCGAAAAAACTAAGCGAAGGAACTGTATCGTCCTCCAGTTCAATCATTCTGTCTTCTTGACTAAAAACCCAATCAAAAGCCATCTTCCCAGCTAAAGAACAACCCTGATTTTTTTCATGAAACAAGTATTTTACTTCACATTCCCAACTAACATCACTTACAATTTCACGGACTAAATTACATTTGAAACTATCATCAGGATGACTAGTTCTTGCGCCGTCAGCTGAAACATAAAGTTTAGATGGCTTCGCATTCGTGATTTGCTCCCATACTAATTTGGTTTTTTCAGGTCTATTAAAAACAAGAAATAAAACTGGAGCCTTAATTACTTTCACACTTTCTTCTTTTTATCATTATCAAAAACATAATAGCTCCAATTAATACACTAAAAACAGAAACTAACACTCGAGTTATATTTGCACCTTGAAATTGATATTTTTGGATCATAAAATAATATCCTAATACGGAAAACACCCCTACAAGTATATGGCGCCACATTACTAATTTTGTTTTACCAAATGCAGTAAACAATTGCTCAAAAATTCCACCAATAGACATAAAAAAAACACTTATAATAAACACATTAGCATAACTACTGGCATGAGAATATCTTCCTGCGGTTAAAAAAGAAACGACTAGCTCCGAAAACATAAAAAATGAAAAACACAATATTCCCAAAATTATTATATAAATAGATATAAATGATAAATATTGTTTGTATTTTTTTTCAGAAATAAATCTATATAAATCTGGCTCAAAACTTTGATAAAGTGCTAAAAAAAAGGTTCCAATAAACCCAGAAATAGTAAGCCCGATAGTATAATATCCATATTCTTCGGTATTACCTAATCTTTCTAAAAAAATTCGATCTATATTTCCGATAGGAAAATAAGCATAAGATCCAATAATTAAAGGAATTGAATATTTTAATGCTAATTTGACTTTTTTCAAGTCTATTTTCAATGAAAAAACATATTTTTTTTCTCTAATCAATAAAAACAACACAAATAAACTTGTACTAATTACAGCCAACAATATACCAGTCATTCTGCCAGTTACACCAGATTTCAATACAACAACAAAATATAAACTAAAACCAGTATTTAAAACTATTTGAATTAGATTTATCAAGAAAAAACGTAGTCCGTTTTTTTGAACACGTGACTCTATTAAGTAAAATGTCTTGTACTTCTCGAAAAATAATTGAGTTATTACTATAAACAAAAAAGGCATTAACGGAATTGCAACCTCAAATATTTTAAAATAAAGTGTAACCAAAACAAATGAAACAATAGCAACAATTCCATTTGATATATTAAGAAAATTTAAAATGAATGATAAATTTTGCTGAGGTGTTTCTCCATCTTTGACTTTCCAATACTTTGCCAAATAATAAAAAGGCAAGCTCATATTGAACAAAGGAAACAGAAGAGCCTGTATAGCAGAAAAATAACCCATCACAGCAAAGTCAGTTAATTCTAAGTATTTAGAATATATCGGTTGAGTAGCTATTGCAATTAAAAACTGGAGTAATGTCCCTCCAAAATAAAAAAAACTATTCAGTATGTTTTTTTTAATGCCAAAACTTGCGATAAAATCTAATGACTTAATTTTAAGTAGTTCTTTTTTATACTTCATGAATTTTTAAACGAGATGTTTTTTTAACTCTTCCCAGCTCCCCATGTCTTTCCATGATTTTTCACTTACTGGAAAAACCCCTACCTTACCGCTTCTTGCTAAAACACGCTCTATTAAGTGAGTAATGTGATATATTTGACAATCAGGTATTTCACCTAATAAGTGAGGCTCTAAAATATACATACCACTATTTATTTTAAATGTAACTTCTGGCTTTTCAATTAGCTTTAATAATCGTCCATTTTCTCCTGTTTCAACAGTGCCATAGGCAATAGGATAATGTTTAAGTGCTGCGACAACAGTAATTTCATTATTATTAGAACGGTGATAATCTAAAATTTCTGAATAATCTTGTTCAATTAAAATATCGCAATTACTTACAAAAAAAGTTTCATTTATTTTTCCTTTCAACAAGGACAAACTTCCAGCTGTGCCCATTGGCTGCTCTTCTTTGAAAAAATTAAGTTTAAATGGTAAATTTTGATTTTTTATGTAATATTCTATTAAATCTGCCTTATAATTAACGGATATATGAAAGGTATCGCATCCGTGATTTGAAAACCGCTCAAAAATATCTTCGAGCATCGTTTTTTCACCGATAGGAATTAATGGTTTAGGTAACACATTAGTTAATGGTTTTAATCTAGTGCCAAAACCACCTGCCATTATAACTACAGGAATATTAAATTGAGACAACGGTATTTGAATTGGTATATCAAATAAATCTTCCCAAAGATATATCTTCTCAACTTCCTGTTTATTATTTACAACAGGAATGAATTCCATCCTAAATTTTATCATATCCTCTTTTATTTTTGTAAACGAAGTGTTTACATTTGCAACCCGAGGATTCGGCCTAAGAACATCGCCTATTATAATATCTAATTTATTGTCTTTAATTAATGTTCTTTGAATATCACCTATACTAAGGATACCTTTAAACTTAGTACTGTCTTCAAAAACCATCAATGATCTAAACCCAGTTAAATCCATCAATTTTAATGCGTCCAACAGAGTGGAAGAGAATGAGATTATCCTATTATTTATTCTCATAACTAATATCTGTACTTTAGTAACACATTTTTATATTTTCCCATTTTTTCAGGTGATTTTTCATTCCATTGATTCAAAATCATTTCATAAACAGATTGATTGTGTATTTTTTTTCCAATGTAATAATCATTTTCAGTTTTTGAAAAACATTTCTTAAACTTAAACAATGAGTCATCTAAACTTGATGTCCTTCCTCCTCCGAGGTGAAATATTGAAGCACCTAATTCTTGGGCAAATAAAACTGCTCTATCTATCAAGAAATTATTCGATGTATTATCAGCAAAGGGAGACCTTGCTGACAAATGATAATGAAATTTTTCATTAAAATGTAAAAAAATCGAAGAACACATTATTTCGTTTTTTTTGTTTTTCACATTGAACAGATAGGCGCTTTTTGAGAAATTGTTAAAAATATCCTGTATATATTTTTTAGAAAAAGAGTAAAAATCATCAGCTTTTAGTTTTCCCATGCCTTCAATGTAAATTTCATAAAACTTTGTTATCTCTTCGGAATTCGGGTTGTTAATAATTTCCAGATTAATTCCCTTTAAAATTGCTTTTCGAATTGTATTTCTATTTGAAGACGAATATTCCTTTTCCCATAAATAAATATAGCTTTTTGTTAAATCAATACTCACTGTTTTCCTATCGAAAATAACTTGTATGTGATCACCAAAAATTCCTTCATTTTTAATTAATGGATTAAACCTAACAAATTCAGCAATAATTAAATTATCAATACAATACTTATTAAATTTCAAAGCAAACTCTTCGATTGTTTTAGGATTAGTTGTATTGCTAATAAAACCACCATATCCATATACGCTTTCAATATCAAAACAAGTAGCACTTAAGTTAAATAAATCCTTGTTTACTTCATTTTTTAAATGCGGATACATCACTAACTCATTGCCTTTTTTAAACACAAAACAGAAAGCCTTACCTAGGCCGTGATTTTCCTGAATCTTATGATATTCAGGCGTTAAATAAATATCTTTATGAGCATTTGGGATGCGATTTAAATAATCCTTCCACTTTTCCGCATCATTAGTACATAGAATTTCCACTTCCTTAAACGAAAATTCTTTTTGAATATTTTTTGGCTTGATTCTTTTTGCAGGATTACCCACCCACGTTTCATTATTTGGTATATCAGCCATTACAAATACTTTTTAAAATCATTTTTTGAATTAATAAAAAACAACACATAAATTAGCTCAGTTTTTTCAATAAAAAAAACACTTCTTTAGCAAATCCTCCAGATCCTAAAACATAAATATCCTTCATTTTCTAACACTGCTTGGAATATTAACCAATCTTGACTCTATATCTATACTGTTTGTCAATTCATCTCTCAAACAACCCTTAAACATCTCCAATCGATGCATTAATGACCAAACAGGCCTAGTCATAACACCATTGTCATTGGTTTCTTGAAGAAACAAATCTCGCTGAACATTATTTTTCAGCAAAACTGCGTTTAACCAATTATTAGTTCTAGAATATTTTGACTCTCGAATAAATTCAACAAACTCGTTATTAAAAAAATAATCCTTATACCTATTTGCTGTCTCCCTTTTGTTTTCAACAAAATCTTCCAACTGCTCTAATTGAGCACATGCTAAAGCAGCATTCAAATTTGGACATCTATAATTATATCCTACGTAATCATGAACGTATTCCCAACGATGCGGAACTTTCGCTTGTGTTGTTAGATGCTTTGCCAATTTTCCCAACTCATCATCATTTGTCACAATTATTCCTCCTCCGCCACAGGTAATTGTTTTATTTCCATTAAAACTATAAGCACCAAATAACCCAAAAGTTCCTGTATGTCTTCCTTTATATAATGAACCCAATGATTCTGCTGCATCCTCAACTAGGGGTATATTATATTTATCACATAAATCTTTAATCAAATCAATCTCAGCAGGAAAACCAAAAGTATGCATCGGAACACAAGCTCCAATTTTTTTACCGGTTGGAGTATGTATTGGATTACCATTATGAAGCTCAACATTCAAAAGAAATTTCTCAAGAGCTTCAACAGACATGGATAAATTTTTATTATCGACATCAACAAATGCAGGTTGCGCTCCAACATAACTGATTGCATTGCAGGTTGCCACAAAACTGAGAGCTTGGGTAATTACCAAATCCTCTCTTTTAACTCCTGCCAACAACAAACTCATATGAATAGCTGCAGTTCCGTTTACAACTGCTATTGCATGTTTTGCTCCAGTATAATGACGCATCATTTCTTCAAATTGATCTACAAATTTACCAACTGATGAAACGAAAGTAGAATCTATAGTTTCAATTAAATACTTTTTTTCATTACCCAAAAAAGCAGGCTCATGCAGAGGAATAAAATCCTTATTGCCATATAGGTTTTTGATAAATTCTATTTCATTCTTAAACTGCATAATATTCTACATCTTGGCATCTAAATACTTGCCAGTTTCTTTATGCCCAAAATCAGGAATCATACGATGAAATAAATCTAAAATATCTGTTTTAGACCAACTTAAATTAGATTTCATTTGCCTAATGCTCTCCGAAAAATAATTTAACAAACCCAAATCAAAAGTTAATTCATTTTTAATAATCCCAATATTAACGAACCTATTCATGTCCAAAATTTCAGTTGAAGTATAAAACTCTTCAAAATCTTTTTCTCCTGTAGTATCAGATAAAGTAAACAAACAAGGCCATTTCTTTTCGTTAGGCAGCGTTTTAACCAACTCCCTTGCTTGCTCTTCAGTGGAGCATTCAACAGGGTTAAAACCCAAAAGAGCAACATACTTTTCTGCAATTTCAGCAAACGAAATAAGATGTAATTCTTCACTTAATTTTGGAAAAAAAACATCTCGATTTTCACCAAAAACACAACTCATCAAACACAATTCTCCTGACTCTTGAGGTGTAACAAAGTATCTTTTTATATCATTCGGTGCTACAATTGGTTGAATTTTTTGGATTCGTTGATTAAATCCATGTAATAAGGAGCCATCTGAAAACGCAACATTAGCGAACCTAGCTGTTGAAATTTCAATATCCGTACTTTTTTGCATTAAAAACATTTCCATTATTCTTTTAGATGCACCCATCATATTAACAGGATTTGCAGCTTTATCTGTTGAAACACAAAAATATTTTTTTGAGCCTTTTTTAATTGACTGTTCAATAGTTTTAATAGTATTAAAAATATTAACATCAATCATGCGCATTAATGTATAGGGATCTTTTTCACTTCGAACGTGCTTTAAAGCAGAAAGATTCAACACATAGTCATACTTTCCATCATGCTCTATAAAAGCATCATATTCTATTGAGCCTATATCAAGAGCAAAAGTTTGAAAATCACCGGAAAGATATCCAAAAGAACTTCTTATATCACGAACTAACTCTACTAAGTTGTTTTCGCTAATATCCACAACGTGCAATTTTAGTGGATCTCGTTTGAATATTTCTTTAGTAACTGCCTGACCTATAGATCCGGCGGCACCAATGACTAAAAAACTAGAAGATGAAACAACTTCTTTAAGTATAACTTGATTATTAACCAGATCATCACAAAATAACTCTCTCTCTCGGCCAATTAATTTTAATATGTCCAAAACATTTTTTTTTATAATTTATAAAAAGTTATGGTGTATAGATTTCCGATATAACTACTAAAGAATAATTTATTAAGCAGTAAAAAATAGTTTTATTCTTTTAAAAACAGAGTGATCTATAGACTTTTCTTCTTCATAATAACTACTTCCATATCCTTGACCATATTTTTCCCCGTATCCATATTTTCCAACACCCTTAACTAGACCATTAAAAACAATTGACATGTTAGTAAGATGTCTTCTATTATAAATATCTCGTATCAACATCAGTTGAC
>CANHPJ010000030.1 GCA_947462515.1 Bacteroidota bacterium
AACAATTTAACCACATTTGGGTCTTCTACCACAAGCATCAAAACATATACCGCCTTACTTCCAAAAACATATGTTTTAAAAGTGAGGGATTCAAAAGGCTGTATTTTTACAGTTCCAGATGTAACCGTTAAGAATATTGCAGTTACTGCGGTTGATATTTCCAAGAAAGACGCTTCTTGCGTTGGGAATGATGGAGAAATATATATTAATTCGGTAACAGGTGGCAAACCACCATACACTTATTCACTTGATTCATCAGTAAATTATGTTAGCAGCACTTCATTTACTAAGCTTGCTGTAAGAAAACATACTATAAGTGTAAAAGATTCAAATGCATGTATTTTCAAGGCACCTGTAATTGATATCATTTCACCGACAAATTTACCAACTGCTGTTGAGTATACTAAAATAAATGCCACTTGTTCGGATTCAAATGGTAGGGTTAATATCACCAAGGTTATCGGTGGAGAAGCTCCTTATTTATATAGTTTAAAAGATACCATATTCAGAGCAGACAGCGTTTACCTTAATTTATTGCCGAAAGCCTATAAGTTAAAAGTAAAAGATGCCAAAGGATGTATCTTCAATGCACCTGATGTAATTATTGGTGATAAAGCAGGTGCGAGTAAAATTGGTGTTATTGAAAAACACGAAACTTGTTCTAAAAATAATGGTCAAGTTGTTTTAGGAGTTGTAGTTGGGGGAGAGCCTCCATATAAATATCGTTTTGGCAACACTAATGTTTTTTCTGATGTTAAGATATTTACAGGGTTAGATTCAGGTGTTTATAAACTTGGTGTTAAAGATAATAACGGTTGTATTTATAATGCTCCTGATGTTAAAATCATAGATCAAACAGGACCAACTGCCATTGTTGTTGCGAAAACAAATTCCGGATGCGCCGGAAATTCGGGAACAGTTAGTATGGGAGCAGTAACTGCCGGTAAAGCTCCTTACCAGTATAACTTCAATAACCTCAATTTTAGCGCGGTAGTATCTTACGCCGGATTGAGTGCAGGTAAATACCCATTGATTATTAAAGATGCTAACGAATGCGAATTTACTGCAGACAGTATAATAGTTGATTCTATATTAAGAATGAAAAGTATAGCTGTTGATTCAGTGATTTCACCAAGCGCTTGTAGTTTTTCTTCAACAGGTGGAGCAAAAGATGACGGAAGAATTGTTTTAGGTAAAGTTACCGGAGGTACAAAGCCATATACTTTCAACTTTAATGATGGTGGATTCAAAACGGATTCTATATTTAAGCAATTGTTCGCAGAAACCTATAAATTAAGCGTGAAGGATTCTAATGGATGTATTCTGGATACTGCAATTTCTATAAGTGATAAAATTGCACCTACTAATATTCAGTTTACTTTTAAAGATGCCAGCTGTGATTCTGCCAATGGAAATATCAGTATAATTACCGCTACAGGAGGTACTGCAGCCTATGAGTATAAATTGGATAACCTTGCCTATTCTTCAAAAACTATTTATCAGGATTTAGCTCCAAAGGCATACAAATTAAGTGTTAGAGACGCTTTAGGGTGTGTTTACAACAATACTCTGGTTAATATAACAAATGTTAAACCTACTGAAGTTAAGTTTACTGTTACAAATGCGACCTGTTCTCAGGCCAATGGTAAGATACAAATTGATAATGTAATAGGTGGTAAAGCACCCTATACCTATGCATTGAACAGCACTACGCTTATTGATTTCCAGTCCGCCATTCTATTTGAAAACAAAAAAGCCGATACCTATACCATCATTGCCAAAGATGCAAATGGCTGTAATTCGCCTTCATCGAATGCTGTTATAACTAATCTTGCAGGACCAACTGCTATAAAATTTACGAAACAGGATGGATCTTGTGATGCCTTGGGTTCTGTTGTAGTTGATAGTGTAGTAGGAGGGAAAGTTCCTTACACTTTCAAATTTGGCTCTGATGTGCAGTTTAGCAATAAAGTTGTAAATGCTAATTTATCTCCTGCCAAATATTATCTGATTGCAAAAGATGCCAACAACTGCGAATTCAAAGATTCTGCTGTAATTTCTAAATTAGAACCTACAGATTTAAAATTTACAGTTATAGATGCAAGTTGTGGCGAGAGCAATGGTCAGGTTAAAGTTACCGGTGTTACAGGCGGTTTAGCTCCTTTCCTTTATAAGTTGGATACTCTTGGATATGCTTCAGATTCTGTTTATACTAAATTGAAGTCGGTAGTCCATAAGTTAAGTGTTAAAGATGCAAATGGATGTGAATTTATTGCATCGGACTTTACCATTTCTAATCAAGTTCCGGTTTCAGCTGTAGTAGTTACATCTAAAGATGTGGTATGTTCTGCAGGTAGCGGTCAGGTAAGTATAGGTGCTGTTACAGGTGGGAAAGCGCCTTATCAGTTTAACCTAAATAACCAAGGCTTTAGCAGCAAAACAAATTATACAGGTTTAAATTCAGGAACCTTTGAATTGATTGTAAAAGATTCAAACAACTGTGTTTTCAATGCACCTGCTGTTGAGTTAAAAGATTATATGGCACCTAGTGCTGTTGTTGTGACTCCGAAAGATGAAAGTTGCTCTTTGTCAAATGGACAAATTGCAATAGGTGATGTAACCGGAGGAAAAGCGCCATATCTATATAATTTAAACGCATTTGGCTTTACAAGTACTTCAACATACAATAACCTACCGGCAGGTAATTATAATTTGATTATTAAGGATGATAATGGTTGTATTTATACAGCACCATTGGTAAGACTAGTAGACACAAAGATTACAGCGGTAATTGTTACTTCAAAAGATGCAAACTGTTCCACTTCTAATGGTCAAGTTACCATAGGTAAGGTTACCGGAGGAAAAGCTCCTTATAGATACAACTTCGATAATAAAGGTTTTAATACTACTTTAAGCTTTACCACATTGAAGAATGGAGTTTATACTCTAGTTGTTAAAGACTCATTGGATTGTGTTTACAATGCCCCGGATGTTGTAATTAACGATCAGACTGCTCCAACATCTATTTCAGTTAGTAAAAAAGATGCGAGTTGCTCTGCAAATAATGGTCAGGTAATATTAGGGACAGTAACTTCAGGTAAGGCACCATTCCAATACAATTTTAACAATGGAGGATTTAATGCAACAGTTAATTATTCAGGGTTAAGCTCAGGAACATATAAACTTGTTGTTAAAGATTCTAATAGTTGTGTATTGAATGCACCAGATATCATTCTGGCAAGTAAAACGGCTCCAACTGCTGTTGCTGTAACTTCTAAAGATGAGGTTTGCTCAGGTAATAATGGAGAGATAACAATAGGTGCAGTTACAGGAGGTACAGCCCCTTTCTTATACAACTTAAACAATATGGGATATACAACAAGTACAAGTTATGCCAACTTAGTAGGAGGAAACATTGTATTGATTGTTAAAGATGCTAACGATTGTATTTTCAATGCTCCTGTTGTTAAAGTGGCTAATATTAAACCTAATGCGGTTGCAGTTACCAATACCATGGCAAGCTGTAATAAGGCTAACGGTGTAATTACACTTGGTGCTGTTACAGGAGGTAAGGAACCTTATACTTTCAGCTTTAACAATGCAGCTTTCGATGCTAACAATACATTTACAGATTTAAGAGCTGGTTCATTTAGTATTAGCATCAAAGACGCTAACAACTGTGTGTTTAATGCCCCATCTATTGTTTTAGAAGATTCTTGTAAAATTTTATCAGGCATTAAAGAAACTCAAGTAAGCAAGGTTATTTCAGTTTATCCTAACCCGGCAAATGATTTCATTACTGTTAAATTGACTAAAGTAAGCAATGCTTCTGTTGTTATTTATGATTTAACAGGTAAAGCTGTATTAAGCTCTAACTTGACTAGTGCCTTAAATACTATTGATGTATCTGATTTGGAGAAAGGATTTTATGTTTATAAAATCAACCTAGGTGATAAAGAAGGAATCACCGGAAAGTTTTCTATCGTTAAGTAATAAAAATTAATATTCGAAAAGGCCACTTTGCTTGCAAAGTGGCCTTTTTTTTTGCCATCTATTACACCTTATGTTTATGTTGTGAAGCCTCGCATTATAGCCCCAATGCTATGCCTATTGTCATAAGCACGTATGATATTCCTAATTGACAGTTAGAATTATATGCCATATGCAAATCCTGTTATTCGATATTAGGTTTTAGAAATTCAAAAACAAGGGAGTAATGTCCATTATTCCGGTTTTTTATACGTTTAGTTCAAGTGGACAATTGCGTTGATGTTTGTTTTCTTGAACCTATTTTGCTCCCGTATCAAATACACTTTTTTATTCAAAACCTTTCATTTGCTTCAAGGCTAGATATACCTTGAGTTTCAAAAGTTTTTGCCAACACAAATGTCCATTACTCCCCAGTTTATTATATTCTATATTAAATTTTTCTGATTCTGTCTCTTTATGAAATTTTTTGTTTAAATTTGATCAACAAAAGTTAAACAAAATGAATTTTTCTGAAGACTTCAAAACTGCCGTTGTTCGTTGTGAGCATTTTAATTCGGCACACCGCTTACATAATAAAAGCTGGAGTGACGAAAAGAACAAGAGTGTATTTGGAAAGTGTAATAATCCGAATTATCACGGTCACAACTACGACCTGGAGGTTAAGGTGATAGGTTATTGCGATGCTGAAACAGGTTATGTTATAGATACCAAGATTTTATCCGACATAATACAAGATGAAGTAGTTAATAGATTTGATCATAAGAATTTAAATCTTGATGTAGATTTTTTTAAAGACATCAACCCAACGGTGGAGAATATTGCCAGGGTAATTTATAATTTATTGAGAGCTAAAATAGCACCTCATTTGGAACTTAAAATTAAATTGTATGAAACATCAAGAAACTTTGTTGAATACCCTATCTGATAAGCTCGTGATAAATGCTTTTAGTGAGCAGGAAATAGGTGATGATCATCTTTTTACAGGAATAGATACTCCACTTAAAGAAAATGCTTTTGCGCTTTCTGATAAAGAGAAAAAGGAAAAGATTGCGGGTCTTTTTTCGCAAATAATGGATGTTATGGGCTTGGACTTGACAGATGACTCTTTAAAAGGCACACCAAATAGGGTGGCTAAAATGTATATAGATGAAATTTTTTCGGGTTTAAATCCGGCCAATAAGCCTAAAATTGCCCTTTTCGACAATAAGTATCAATACAATCAGATGTTGGTAGAAAAGAACATTTCTTTTTATTCAAATTGCGAACATCATTTTGTTCCAATCATCGGAAAAGCACATGTTGCCTATGTTTCTTCAGGAAAGGTAATAGGGCTATCAAAGTTAAATCGTATAGTTAATTATTTTTCTCAGCGACCACAAGTTCAGGAGCGTTTAACTAATCAGATTGCCAGAGAATTGTCGGAAGTTTTAGAGACTGAAGATGTGGCTGTAATTATTGATGCCAAGCACCTATGTGTATCATCAAGGGGGATAAAAGACGATACTTCATCAACCATCACTGCTTTTTATGGAGGTGTTTTCAAGACCACTGAAAAAATAGCAGAACTACAGAATTATTTAAAATAAACACGTTGTATGATGCCCCGTGGAGCTTCGCTGATATGTCGCTCCTACGGAGCTGAATATTTGACGCTTTAATCTACCGATATGTCGCTCCTACGGAGCTGAATTCAGAAGAGGAGGTAGGATCTGACCTCTAGATATATGGCTTTTATGGATCTGAAACATTTTAATACTTTCAGATTATTCCCAATTTAATCCCGGTTTTTCATCACCATTTGAACCGTGTTTCTGCTTTTTAATTCCAGGAATACTTGTTTGTTTATGGTAACCCTTTCTATTGTTTTTTGGTCATAATACCTAATGGTAACTAATTCGAGGTTATCATTAAACGTTATATTATAGTTTTTACGAAGTTGCTCAATGAGCTCAGGTGTTTTCCTTTCATCAAAATCGATGCATACAGAAAATTTCAGGGCAGTATTTTGCATTACATTTATCTTAACCCTATAGTCGGCAAAGAGCTTGAAAATATCGCTTAGGTTTTCCTCTACAATAAAAGAAAAATCCTTAGGAGAGATTGAAACAAGCACCTGATTCACTTTAAAAATGAATGAAGCAACAGGAAGCTTGGTAGGGTTGTCGTCAATTGTGGTTCCTTGGCTTTGAGGGTTGACAAAGGATTTTACCAATAAAGGTATGTTTTTATTTTGAAGGGGTTTTATAGTTTTAGGATGTATCACACTGGCTCCATAGTATGCCAGCTCGATGGCATCATGATAAGAAATGTGTTTTAAAATTTCGGTATCATCGAACCATTTAGGATCTGCATTTAAAACTCCCGGAACATCTTTCCAGATGGTTAAGTTTTCGGCATTTGAGATATGAGCAACAATGGCTGCAGTATAGTCTGATCCTTCTCTGCCGAGTGTTGTGGTGAAGTTTTCTGAAGTAGCACCGATAAAGCCCTGAGTAACCATTATCTTTCCATTTGCTGATTTTGGTTCGGCGTTAAAAAAAGGCATTATGTCTTTATTCCAAATAGATTGGGTACTATCCCAGTTTACCTTTCCTTCGCGGTAAGTATTATCCGTTTGCAGAAAATCACGTGCGTCGAGCCATTTGTTCACATTGCCGTTGAGGTTAAGATAGGCACTTACAATTTTGCTCGAGAGCAATTCACCGGTTGATACAATCTGGTCATATTCATAATCGTATTCACGAAGCGCATCTTCTTCTATAGCCCATTCAATTTCAACAAATACATTGTTTATTTCGTTGTATATGTGGTGCTTATTATCAGGGAACAATTCCTGAACAATTTGATGGTGATATTCCCTTAATTGGTCTAATATCTCAAATGCATTATCTTTTTTATAATAGTAAGCCTTTGTTAGTTGCTCTAGCATATTGGTAACTTTTCCCATTGCCGAGACTACCACAACCAGGTTTTGACCTTGATATAGGGATATTATTTTTGCCACATTTATTATTGCAGAGGCATCTTTTACAGAGGCACCACCAAATTTGAATACTTTCATCACTAATTAAAGTTGAAACGTTTAAAATTAAACGTATAAATTCAGGAATTTATTGAATGAGGTTCAAAAATACAGTTTAATCCGTAAAATTTACAGGATATATTTCGATATTTGTGAGCGAAAAAATTACAATTATTTCAGAGTAAATATTTACTGTAATTTTTGTAAATTTATATTTAACCAGAAAGCAGATAAAAATGAAAAAAAAGGTAACTACATTAGGTCAGTTTATTATTGAGAAACAGGCAGATTTTCCATTTTCTAAAGGTGAATTATCAAGGCTTTTAAGAGATATAGGCATTGCTGCAAAGATAGTTAACCGCGAAGTTAATAAGGCAGGCTTAGTTGATATTTTAGGTGAAGTAGGAGAGGTAAATGTACAAGGCGAAAACGTTAAAAAATTAGATGTTTTTGCTGATGAAGCATTTATTTCGGCTTTAAGTTCCGGAGGAGAGTGCTGTGCAATAGCCTCAGAAGAGCAGGAGGAAATAGTATCTATAGAGAATCTAGTTTCAAGAGATGCCAAGTATGTAGTAGCCATAGATCCGTTGGATGGTTCATCTAATATTGATGTAAATGTTTCAATTGGAACCATATTTGCCATTTATAGAAGAACATCGCTGTCGGGTTGTGGCACCAATGAAGACTTTTTGCAAAAAGGAACCGAGCTGGTTGCAGCAGGCTATATAGTTTATGGCTCGTCAACTATGTTGGTATACACCACCGGAAGAGGCGTTAATGGCTTCACGCTTGATCCATCAATTGGAGAGTTTTGCCTTTCACATCCAAATATGACCTTTCCGGAGGGTGGAAACATGTATAGCATTAATCAGGGTAATTTTGTTCATTTTCCAAATGGAGTTAAGGAATATATTAAATGGGCACAGGAAGATGATAAGGCAACAAACAGGCCATATTCTCTGCGTTATATAGGATCTTTGGTTGCCGATTTTCACCGTAATTTAATTAAGGGGGGTGTTTTTATTTATCCACCAACAGCAGCAGCACCAAAAGGCAAGTTGAGATTATTGTACGAAGCAAATCCATTGGCATTTATTGCTGAACAAGCCGGCGGAAAAGCATCGAATGGTTTTAAGAGGATATTAGAAATACAGCCGGAAACAATACATCAACGTACTCCATTGTTCATTGGATCAAGGGAGATGGTGGAGAAAACAGAAGATAAAATGTTGAAATATATGGCTACAGAAGTTAAATAAAACATCATTTTTTCAATAAAATAAAAGCAAAGTCATCATCTGGCTTTGCTTTTTTATTGGCTAAAAAAAATATTATTGGTGTCTGAAATCTAACGGATTAATGTAACATGTCCTTTAAAAATACGTTCACCTTCATTTTTGTTTGATGGCTTTACTGTGATAAGATAAACATACACATCCTCATTTGCCATTAAATTACTTCCTGTTACGTTGCCATTCCAGCTATCATCAATATTTTTAGAATAGAAGACTTCCTGGCCCCAGCGGTCAAAAATGCGCATTTCATATTTAGAAAAACCAACTCCTTTTGGGCTGAACCTATCATTTTGGCCATCATCATTAGGCGAAAAGGCATTAGGGATAAATAGTGCCATTTCGTCGACAATAGTGATTTTAATTTGCGTGCTATCATAACAATAATAATCCTGACCCTTAATGATATTTCTATTTTTTACATTCAGTTTCACCAAGTATGTACCTGTGTCGGGAAAGGTGAAAGCACTTGTTATTAAAGAATCTTTACCCAGACCAGCAAAATCCCATAAATAGTTAGATATATTATCGTGAGAATTGGATGCATCGAATGATACAATAGGATTAAAAATTGATTTTTCGGTAGCAGAGGCATTAATTATGGTAACAGGATTTTTTATTACTTCAAAAGTATCTTTTGCAATTGCGCTGCAGCCATCGTTATTAGTGACTTTTAGGCTAACATAATATATACCGGGAGTTGTCAGTGCACTTTGCGTTTTTTCAATTGATGAATTGTTATTATTGCCAAATTTCCATTCGTATTTTGTTATTGAGCTGTTATGTTTTATGTTTTTTAAAAATATGGTGTCGTTTTCACAAATAGCATCATCAGCTGTTATTTCGGCTTCGGGGCTTGGCAATACAGTTATTTTAATGTTTTTATTGTCTTTTAAAAGGCAGTTATCTATAACTTCCAGATTATAGCTGAAGCTAGCTATCTGGCTGGCTTTAAATACTGCCGAAGTTGTATTGCTTCCATTTGTAATATTCTTTAAATCAGATAGAGGCGACCAGGTAAATAAAAATGGTTTGCTTCCATTGATAACCTCTGCAGGCAATGTCAACGAATCACCGATACATACCTTTAAAACAGTATCAGTAGAAAATTTCAGTGAAGGGCTTTCAAAGGCGGTAATCGTTTTTTGTATCGGGTTAGCAGTATTGCAGGAATCAGAAATGGTAACGACAGTTGAGTTATTTAAGGTAAATGAGAAGGTTGAGTCACTGCCGGGAGTATTCGAATTCCAGGAGTAAGGCTTAATGCCTGAAGCAATAATTTTAACAAGAGTACCCTTACACAGGCTATCAGGAGCTATAATTGTTAATTTAGGAGCGCCGGTAATGACAATTGAAGTGTCTTTGGTACATTGTGTTATATCATCTTTAACAATAAAAGTGAATGGCCCGGGATCGAGGTTTGGAAAGGTGTTGCTTGAAGTGAAATTACCACCATTGTCTTTTGAAAATTGCCAGTTTGTAGTTCCCGAGCCGCCGCTGGCATCCAGTGTTACCGATCCTTTCAAGGACGGGCAAAGTTGGTTAATATGCAAAGGAACCGCTATTTTAGGAACCGAGTAAAAGGTAACCTTCACACTCGCGGTATCACTTTCGCAGCCATTTTTTGTTTGGGTGGCGTAATATTTTTTGGGGATTGAAGAATATCGCGGAGTATAGTTGTTTCCCCTTGCGATTATCGTTGTTTTATTTGGGTCGCTATACCAGGTAATGCTGTCGCCGGTGGCTGTCAATGGCAAAATAGATAAAGAATCGCAATAGCTTTTATCAGGACTCATAAGCGGCGCATTGGGCGGAGTGCAAACACAATTTTTAATGGTAACAGCTATTGCTTTTGGAGCACTCACACATCCTGCGGCATCTGTAACTTTTATGAAACCGCTGTAAATACCTTCTGTTGATATGGCTGGAAAGCTTATTTTTATTGGAGAAGCAGGAAGAGTGGAATCAATAATATCAGTAAATCCTGCTGCTGAAGCATTTGAATCCCACTCAATACTGAATTTAATCGGGGCACCGGTAAAAGAATAGGTGAAGGTAGTAGAAGTTGTGTCTAGGCAAACAGGAATAGGCTGAGCAGGAGTTATTGTTGGGCAGGTAGTTATTTTAACGGTGTCTGTTGCGTTTCCGCAGGCAGTTGGAACAGAGACGACATAAGTTCCGGTATCACTCGTGTTGGGTGTTATGGCGCCTGTTGTGGCATTGATAGTAAGCCCTGAAGGAGTTGCGGTATAGTTACCCGAAACCGTACCTCCCGAAACTGTTACTGATTTTGTACCCGCTGTTGTTTTCGGG
>CANHPJ010000031.1 GCA_947462515.1 Bacteroidota bacterium
GGATTCTGTTATGTATAATTCAGCTATTTTTAATGTTGATGTTACAGATAATGGAGGCTCTCAAATTACTGAAAGTGGTATCTATTTCAGTACAAGTCCGGATGCATTGAAAGGAAAGAGACTAGCGAACATTAATTTTTTGTCTTTTTTAACCCCTAATACGACCTATTACATTTTGGCTTATGCTACCAATAACATAGGAACTTCTTACAGTGAAGAAATCAATATTAAAACCTTGGCGCCAAAATTGGCAGTTGTTGAAACTGATACTATTTCAGTGGGTTATACTCAAGTGGAATTTAAAAATGTTCAAATAATTGATGATGGTGGTTCAATAATAAAGGAATATGGAATTTGTATCGGTAAAAATCCCAATCCTACTATAGCTGACCGTAAATTTTCCGGTTATATTAACACAGTTACAGGTTTTGCTTCTGATAGCGTTTATTATGCCAGAGCTTATGCTATAAACAATAGTGGAATTTCTTATGGTAAAGAAATTAGATTTAAAACTTTGGCTGCTAAACTTGCTTCGGTTTCCACCGATTCAATTTCAATTGGCTATACCAATGCAAATTTCTCAAAAGCAATAAATGATGTTGGTGGTAAAATCATAGAAGAAGGTTTTTATTTTGGAACCAATCCAAATCCTACCGCATCAGATAATAAATCTACTTCAGGTTATTTAACAAATTTAAAATCAAATACCAATTATTTTATCAGAGCATATGTAATTAATAGTGTTGGTATTTCTTATGGTAATGAAATAAATTTTAAAACATTGGAGCAAAAACTCGCAAAAGTGAGAACTGATTCTGTTTCCATTAAATTTGTTGATGCTCAATTCAATTGTACTGTTGAAGATGACGGTGGTTCATCCATCAAAGAGCAGGGTGTTTGTTATAGCTTAAAACCAAATCCAAGCATTGCTGATAAAAAGTTTGGAAATTATACCAACCTAACTGGTTTTAATCCTGATTCTACTTATTATGTAAGAGCTTACGCAATTAATGCTATTGGAGTATCTTATGGTAATGAATTTAGTTTTAAACCAGTTTCTCCAATCTTGGCAACGGTAAAAACAGATTCTTCCTACACCAACTATACTACAGCTAATTTTTCAGCAACATTAATTGATAATGGTGGTGCAAACATAATAGAACAAGGTGTTTGTTATTCCAATATACAAAATCCGAATATAGCAGACAAAAAATCATCTGGTTATTTAACAAATTTAACCCTTGATACAACCTATTTTGTTAGAGCATATGCTATCAATAAAGTAGGAGTTGCCTATGGAAACGAAATTATGTTTAAAACCAAAGCCGCTAAACTGGCAGTTATAAAAACAGATTCTATTTCAGTTGCCTATACATCTGCTAGTTTTGCCTGCATTGTTACGGATGATGGCGGAGAAATAACTGAGAAAGGCCTTTGCTACAGTGCCTCAAAAAATCCGACTGTTTCAAACTATAAATCACAGTTCGGAAATTTAACCAATTTAAAGCCGAATACGATTTATTTCATAAGAGCTTATGCAATTAACAATGCAGGAA
The DNA here is from genome assembly GCA_947462515.1 of Bacteroidota bacterium. Classification (GTDB taxonomy): domain Bacteria; phylum Bacteroidota; class Bacteroidia; order JACCXN01; family JACCXN01; genus CANHPJ01. Next base: position 1,557 of record CANHPJ010000031.1, read on the forward strand.
TTGTATACGGCAATGAAATAAGCTTTAAAACACTTGCTCTAAAATTACCAACTGTTCAGGCAACATTTTATTCTGTTTCATATAATACAGCAAACTTTGGAGTTTCTATAGATTTTGATGGAGGGTCTTCTGTAACAGAGCAAGGCGTTTGTTATAACACTTCTCCAAATCCAACCACTGCAAATTCAAAATCATACGGTTACATCACTAATTTAACCCCAAACACCACTTATTATGTAAGATCATACGCAATTAATGCTGTAGGAACTGCATATGCAGAGGAGTATGTTATTAAAACTTTACCACAGCAATTAGCTATTATATCTGCTAATCCGACCTCTATTTCTTATGTTAGTGCTAATATTAATTTTAGCGTTTCTGACGAGGGAGGTTCTCAAATTACAGAACAGGGAATATGCTACAGTACCAATCCTAATCCAACTAAATCCGATTTAAAATCAGCAGATGGTATGTTAAAGGATTTAACTCCTAATACGCTTTATTATGCAAGACCATATGCTGTTAACACTTCTGGTACTGCTTATGGAAACCAAATTACCTTTACTACACTGGCCTATACTTATATTTTAGGTTCAGTGACAGATAATGAAGGGAATACTTACAAAACCGTTAAAATAGGTGATCAAGAGTGGATGGCAGAGAATTTAAAATCAACAAAATATGCTAATGGCGATTTAATTGGAACTACAGCTCAATTTAATACCAATATTGCTTCCGAAACCAACCCGAAATATCAATGGCCATATAATGGTGCGGACAGTAATATTGCAAATTATGGTAGATTATACACGTATTATGCATATACTGATAGCAGAGGAGTTTGTCCTACTGGATGGAGTGTTCCGAGCGATACAGATTATACTGTTTTAAGCGATTTCCTTGGTGGTGCTTCAATTGCAGGTGGTAAACTTAAAGATGTAAGTGTGAAGTATTGGAAAACACCTAATACCTCAGCTACAAATGAAAGTGGTTTTGCTTTAAGAGGTGCAGGATACAGGAAAAGTGATGGTAGCTATAGCTTAATGGGAGATAATGGATTTGTTGCCTTGTCAACTGAGTATGATGCAGGCAATTTATTAGTTGGATATGCAGTTTCATCAGGCGGTACATTCAGCAGAGCTTATATGGGCAAGAAAAACGGAGCCCCTGTAAGATGTATTAAAGATTAAAAAATGTAATTTAAGGTCTCGTAACCTTTAATTAAATTAAACAAAGACAGCGTCCATTTTGGACGCTGTCTTTGTTTTTTATGAGGGGTAATTTATTAATATTGTCTGATAAAAATTAAACACTTATGAACAAGGATATCATTGAAAGGACAATAGCCTATGTCAGGTCAGAGCTTTCCGGAATAGAAGCTGGTCACGATTGGGAGCATGTAAAACGGGTTTGGAAACTAGCCAAGCATATTGCCGAAACAGAAAAGGTCGATGTTTTTGTGGTTGAATTGGGCGCTCTTTTGCATGACATTGCCGATTCTAAATTTCATGGGGGCAGCGAAGATATTGGTCCCGAAAAGGCAGCTAATTTTTTGAATTCATTACATGTTGATGAAGTGGTTATTGACCAGGTTGTAAAAATTATTAAAAATATATCATATAAAGGGGGTAACCATGTTCAGGAGTTTAAATCGCCCGAGCTTGATGTCATTCAGGATGCCGATAGACTTGATGCGATGGGGGCAATTGGCATTGCGCGCACTTTTAATTTCGGGGGCTATAAAAACCGTCCTTTATACGATCCTGAAATTAAGCCCGATTTAAACATGGACAAGGAGACATACAAACAACGCCTCTCGCCAACAATTAATCACTTTTACGAGAAACTGTTTTTGTTGAAAGATAGAATGAATACCGCTGAAGGTAAGCGCCTTGCCCAGGATAGGCATAGTTTTATGGTGGAGTTTGTAGATAGGTTTTTTGAAGAATGGGATTTTTAATTTAAACGCTTTATATCCCAAACTATAATGGTTTTATCGTCGCCGCTGCTTATAAGATTCCCATTATCTTTGTTCCACAACAAGGCATTAACTGAATGGGTATGCCCTTTGTGGTTTTTAAAATCAATACGCTTTAACAAATCAAAATTATCGGCATTCCAAAGCTTGATTGTTTTGTCGCGGCTGGCTGTTGCAAAAATGGTATTGTCAGTATTAAAAGCAATTTGATATATGGCAAAGTTATGTGCAGGAATGGCCTTTATTAGCTCATAATTGTTTGTTTCCCAGATTTTTAGATGAGCGTCGCGTCCTCCGCTTAATAAATATTTACCGTTGGGGTGATAGCAAATGGAATTGCTGGATAGATCATGAGCCAAAAACGATGGTTTTTCTAGAAATTCATTTAAATCAAATATCCTTACAGTGCCATCTCCACAAGCTATTGCAAGCTCTGTTTCATCTTTGTTTATTGCCAATTGGCGCACTTTTTCTTGACAAAGTTTAATCGTTTTTTGATGGGCTAGTTCATCGAGTTTGTAAAAGGCTATTGTGCCATCGTGCGAACAGCTATAAAACCCATTGTTTTTTGAAGAATATTTTATGTCGAATACTTGTGCCTGATGAGGTTTTAATAGTTTTAATTCTTTTTTTTCCTTTATATCTATAACATGAATTCCTCCGAGGGCATTTCCAATTAATACCATATTTTTTTCTGCTATAAAACAGATAGCGTAAATGCCCGATTCTAGTTTAATAGCAAATTTATTCGGTTCAAACGTTTCCGTATTCCACGAAGCCAATATTTGATCTCCACCGCCTGAAAAAATAAGGTTGGATTCAAATCCTTCAGACAAAGAATAGATAGGGGCTATATGACCGCGAAGTTGAGCTATTTTATTTACTTGTAGTTCCATATGTTTGCCCAAAATTAAGTATTAGTTTTCATTTTAGGTAATTTGACTTTTCCAAAGTGCCACTTTGGAAAAGTCCTTTTTTTTTAAAAGTTTTTATTTATTTTAAATAAGTAAAAAAGCTTTTTTGTCAATAACCGGCTAGAATTAGTGAAATAGAAAAGTGCTGTAAGTCAATGGGTTATTTTAAAAGTGTGGTTAGAATAAAAACTTAAAAAATATAGTTCAAAATATTTTCGTTTATGATAAAATAAGACCGCCAGAGCTTGTTTTTTAAATTGTATTTAACCTTAAATTTGTTTAAAAAAAATATGAAAAAAGTTTGTTTTTTGATTCTTTTAAATTTTTTAAGCTTTGGCTTTTTATTTGCCCAGGATTCCTTAAGAATTAATGCTGAATTTTTGCCTTATTTAGATTCAAAAAAGGCGCCTTTTTACCATGGCCTAGCCAGTGGAGATCCAACCCAAACAAGCCTGGTAATATGGACTAAAGTAACATTGCCTGTTTCAGTTTTAAAAACCTCTGTTTATTGGGAACTTTCAATCGACTCCAGTTTTTATAAAATTTTAAAAAAGGGAACAAGACTAACTGACGAGTCAACCGATTTTACAGTTAAAGTTGAAGTTGATAAACTAGAATCAGGCAGGGAGTATTATTATCGCTTTCGGTATGATTCCATTTATTCTATTGTCGGTAAAACCAAGACGTTAACCGATGGCAAAAAGCCTATAAAACTCGCTTTTGCCAGTTGCAGTAATTTTGAGTACGGGTATTTTAGCAATTATCGTTTTATAGCAGAAGACAAACAAATAGATGCGGTTATTCATCTAGGGGATTATATCTATGAATATGGCAATGGTGAATATGGCGATACCTCCTTGGGTAGAAAAAACATTCCTCCACACGAAATTATAAGCCTAAAGGATTACAGGACACGCTATTCCTTATATCGTTTAGATAAAGATTTGCAAAAATTACACCAATACAAACCAGTTATCACCACCTGGGATGATCACGAAATAGCCAATAATGCCTACAGCAAAGGGGCAGAAAATCATCAAGCCAAGGATGGAGATTGGGAAACCCGCAAATCATCGGCTATACAGGCATATTATGAATGGCTTCCAGTTAATAATACTCCCAATAATCCTTTGTATCGCTCTTTTTCATTCGGTAAACTATTGAATCTAATCATTTTAGATACACGTATGGCTGAACGATCCCTGCAGGTAGATAGCGTTGGGGCAGAAAACCTTTTAGATACGAATAGAACTATTTTAGGTAAAAAGCAATTTGATTGGCTAAGCCAAAATCTTCAAAAACATCATACCTGGAACATTATTGGCAACCAAGTTCCTTTTGGTCCAATGTATGGGGCTTCTCTTGTAAAAAAAGAAAGTTATATGGATGGTTGGGATGGTTATCCCTTTGAAAGACATAAGTTTATTGAGTTTTTAAATCGCCTTCAACTAAAGAATATAGTCATAGTAACGGGCGATTATCATCGCTCGTTTGCCATAGAATCTGATGAAAAAGGAACTTTGGATACAGCCGATAATGTAGCTGTTGAATTTATTGTAAGCAGTATTAATTCAGCTAACGATGATGAATATTATGGTGATGAAAAAGCTAAAGAACGACGACAGCTATACTTAAAAAACAATCCGCCTATTAAGTATGTCAATAATACCGACCATGGTTATTTAGTGCTAACGGCTTATGAAAATAAAATAGAAGCATCTTATATTTATTCCTCAACAGTTAAAACTCCGCATGGTAAGCCTTTTTTGGAGAAAACCTTTATAGTAGAGCCCGGAAAGCCTCGTTTAATTGAAAAATAAACTTTTCAATGATTTGTGGTTGTAGTTAAATTAGATTTAGCGCTTTATAAATTACGGTTGATTAGCACCTCTTATTCAAAAATTATAAAAATTGTAATTCTAACAACTTTTTTTGAGGTTTTATGCTGTGCAATAATTCCTGAATTTTTTTATTTCTTTAGACACGGGCATTTCTCCTTTCAAGTAATTAAATATTTTTTGTTTTTCTCCTTGTTAAAAATCATTTTCATGATTTATCCGGTATTTCTTTTTTTGATTTTGTTTGTGTTTGATAAACATATTATGAAAAACAAACCATTAAAGTTTGCCCTTTTAAATGGATTGACCTATTTAATAGAAAGTGTTCTTTTTCTTGTTTTTATTCCCGATACCAAATTGTTTTTTGATTTTAATTTTCAAAGCGAATTTTCAGGATTTTTTTATTACGCTTTCTTTGGTGGAATAATAGGAATGATAATAACCGCAAAATTATTTCCTTCTTTATTTACTATAAACAAAGCAGTTGAATAATCAATCTTCCCTTTTAATTTTAAATTTTAGATGAAGTTTTTTTCATTTAAACTTTTATTGAAGGCGCTCCACTTTTCCAAAGTCCCCCTTTGGAAAAGTGAAATTGATTTTTAAGATCATAAGCAAAATTTGTTCAGCATATATTCGCTTTCCTGAAAATCATTGTTTTTAAATAAAGTTCAAGATTAACTTTTTAAAATTTTTAACCTCGGATTGGCTTTTAAATATTGCTTTATTATTGAGTGCGATTCTGGAAAGTACGTGAAATCTTGAACCCTTTCTTTTAATTCATCAAAGGAGTTTATACTTTCATCGTTTTCAAAATAACCATAACCCCCATATTTGCCATCAATAATTAGTATAAATGAATTTTCTGTTTCACTTCTGCCTTGATCCATTATGGCAAAGTTTTTATTTTCAAATTCATAGGATGCTTTAAGTTTTCTTGCCCTTTTGTTATAATCATCGATACTTTCTAGTCCTGCACAAATGCCTTTACATTTTTTTATCTGATAATTAAAGCAAGCCTCTTCGTTGTGTTGATTAGTTGTATGATTGAGACAGAGTTCATGTTGGTCAATAAGCTCGTTTAGTTTTTCTTTTGCGGTATTGTCATTTGAAAATGAAATTAAGGTGTTTTGAGCATTACTGCCATTGCTTATGGTATAGTTAATTAATCCGCGCTCATCTTCATGCCATGTTAAGAAATGAGTGTAAATATGCTGCTTCTGGGCACGGTTATGTTCAGGAAGATGGTTTTTTATTTCCTGAGATTCCAGCAGTAGAGCTATCAATTCGCTTCCTGTTAAAATGAAATCCACATCACATAGGCTATTTATAATTTTTTGAGCTTTTTGAGTTTTAGAACTAAGATGACTGAATGCCCTTTGACGTATTTGTTTACTCTTACCAATGTATATTATTCGATTCGATTTATCCAAGAGGTAATATACTCCGGTTTCTTCCGGAAGTTTTTTTATTATATTGGTTTTAATATCGTCTATGCTAGATTTGTTAAGATAGTTGAGGTCTTGTTTTTGAAAAAGAGAATGCTCGTTTTTAACAGAAAGTAATATTTCGAAAAGTTTGGCTGTTGCCAACGCATCTCCATGGGCACGATGTCTGTCTTCTATTTTAATTCCAAGTTGCTCGCATAATTTACCCAAGCTGTAAGAAGGCTTGTTGGGAATTAATTTACGGCTTAATTTTACTGTACAAAGTTTGTCTCTTTTGTAGGTATAACCCAAGGACTTAAACTCCTGAACCACAAAATTATAATCGAAACTTACATTATGAGCAACAAAAATCATCCCTTCTGTTAGGTCTATTATTTTTTTAGCTATTTCAAAAAACTTAGGGGCTTCTGCAACCATTTCATTGCTAATACCCGTTAGTTGTGTTATGTAGTATGGAATTTTTCGTTCGGGGTTAATCAAAGTATTAAAGGTTTCTGTAATGGCAAGTCCATCATGCAGTATAATGCTGATGTCCGTTATTCTGTCGTAAGCGGCATTACCCCCTGTGGTTTCAATATCTATTATGGCAAACATCCTTATTTAATTTAAATGCTTTTATGATTTTGAGCTATCTCTTATGGTAAAATCAGCGTAACAATTAATAGATTTTTGTAAATTCAAACTGTTTATCTTTCTTAAGATTATGAATTCATTCTTCAATTTGAAAATTATAAAAATTGTAATACTAACAACTTTTTTTGAGGTTTTATGTTGTGCATTAATTCCTGAACTTTTTTATTTCTTTAAACACGGGCATTTCTCCTTTCAAGTAATTAAATATTTTTTGTTTTTCTCATTGTTGAAAATCATTTTTATGATTTATCCTGTCATTCTTTTTTTAATTCTGTTATTAACTGAGAAACTAATTGTGAAATATAGATCCATAAAGTTCGCCTTTATTAATGGGTTAACATATATCTTAGTAAGTCTTTTGTTTGTTGTTTTTATCCCTGATACCAAATTGTTTTTTGATTTTAATTTTCAAAGCGAATTTTCAGGATTTTTTTACTTTGCCTTATTCGGAGGAATAATGGGAATGATAATAACCGCAAAATTATTTCCTGCTTTATTTACCATAAACAAAGCTGTTGAATAATCAATCTTCCCGTTTAATTTTAAATTTTAGATAAAGTTTTTTTCATTGAAACTTTTATTACCGATAGTTGTTTCATGAATTATATTTGTTTGTCATGCTTTGGTGTCAATTTGTCACTTTTTATCTAATGGCATGTGGTTTGACAATGCAGATTTGAAAAATTTAAACATCACTAAAACATCAAATAGTTAAAAATTATGCAAAACGGAAAAATTAACGTTCAAACGGAAAACATCTTTCCTATCATCAAAAAATTTCTTTATTCAGACCACGAAATTTTCTTAAGAGAATTGGTGTCCAATGCAGTGGATGCATGCCAAAAAATCAAAACTCTTTCTTCTATTGGAGAGTTTAAAGGCGAGGCTGGAGAATTAAGAGTAGAGGTAACCCTTAATAAAGAAGCTAAAACCATTACAATTAAAGATAACGGTATTGGTATGACTTCAGAAGAAGTTGAAAAATACATCAATCAGATTGCCTTTTCAGGTGCCGAAGAATTTGTAAACAAATACAAAGACAAAGGAGAAGCAAATTCTATTATCGGACATTTTGGTTTAGGGTTTTATTCTTCCTTCATGGTTTCTAAAAAAGTAGATATCCTAACCAAATCCTTTAAAGATGGTTCTGCTGTTAAGTGGGAGTGTGATGGAAGTCCTGATTATACTTTAACACAAATTGAAAAAACTGAAAGAGGAACTGAAATAGTTCTTCATGTTGCAGAAGATTCTGAAGAATTTTTAGAGGAATCAAGGTTAAAAACCATTTTAACTAAATACTGTAAATTTTTACCGGTAGAAATTAAATTTGGTGAAGAGGTAATCAATAATCCTAAACCAGCTTGGACTAAAAAACCACTTGATTTAAAAGAAGAAGATTATAAATCTTTTTACAAAGAGTTATATCCGTTTTCGGAAGATCCATTGTTCAACATCCATTTAAATGTTGACTATCCATTTAACCTTACCGGTATTTTATATTTCCCGAGGTTAAAAAACAATTTTGAGATTCAAAAAAACAAAATCCAATTATACTGCAATCAGGTGTTTGTTACTGATTCGGTAGAGGGTATCGTTCCTGAATTCTTAACCATGTTAAATGGTGTTATCGACTCTCCGGATATTCCTCTAAACGTATCTAGAAGTTATTTACAAAGCGATTCTAACGTTAAAAAAATAAGCAGTCATATTACTAAAAAAGTAGCTGATAAGTTGGAAGAATTGTTCAAAAACAATAGAGAAGAGTTTGAAGCCAAATGGGATGATATTAAAATGTTTATCGAATTTGGTATTTTATCAGATGAGAAATTTTTTGATAGAGCGAAAAAATTCAGCTTGTTGAAAAATACAGATGGTAAATATTTTTCTTTCGAAGAATATTCCGAGAAAATTAAAGCTGTTCAAACCGATAAAGACAATCGTTTAGTATTCCTATATTCAAGTAATGTAGAAGATCAGCATTCATTTATTGAATCTGCAAAAGAAAAAGGATATGATGTTTTATTGGCCGATGGTCCTCTAGGAAGCCATCTTGTTGGTAAGTTAGAGCAGCATTTCGAAAATTCTTCTTTTGTAAGAGTTGATGCCGATATTATCGATA
>CANHPJ010000032.1 GCA_947462515.1 Bacteroidota bacterium
ACGGAAACACCTGCAAAACCTTTTATTATTGGAGCCACATTTTGTGCTTTTTCTCCTGCATATTTTAAAACAATATTTCCCCCAAGACTAAAACCCATCATTAATATTTTTTTATAATGACAATTAGCGAAAATATAATCTAAAACAATATCCACATCATCTGTTTTTCCGCTGTGATATGAGCTGAAAAGCAAATTGGGTTCTCCACTGCAGCTTCTCAAGTTAACGGCAACTGCATCCCATCCTGTTTTATTAAAAGCTTTAATTATTCCTTTTATATATAGTGATTTTGAACTCCCTTCTAAACCATGCAAAACAATTACCAAAACATCACTATCTACCTTTGAAAAATCAAGGTCTAAAAAATCATTGTCAGGTGTATAAATTCTTTTTCGATCATAATTCAGATCGTTCACTTTGCGGAATAAATTGGTAATAATGGTATTTAAATGACCATTTCTAAATAATATATCTGGATAATATCCTTGTGATTCAATAATTGGCATTAACTGATTTTTACTTTTTATAAAAACTATACACTTCAATCAAGTGCCGAAAATGACAATAAAGTAATAAGTTACAATGGGAAGGTTTTTAAATAAAAATCGCTACCAAAATATAATCCATTTTGGTAGCGATTTTTAATTCAGGTATTCCTTATTTATACTTAAACGTTAAAACGGAAATGCATCATATCTCCATCAGAAACAACATATTCTTTACCTTCGACAGATAATTTACCTGCCTCTTTACAAGCTTGTTCAGATTTAAGAGAAACAAAATCGTTGTATTTTATTACTTCTGCTCTGATAAATCCTTTTTCAAAATCAGTGTGGATAACACCAGCTGCCTGTGGAGCAGTCATTCCCTTTGTAATTGTCCAGGCTCTGACTTCTTTAACACCGGCTGTAAAATAAGTATATAAATTTAACAGTCTATACGCTGCCTTTATTAATTTATTAACTCCAGCTTCATTAAGGCCTATTTCAGATAAAAATACCTGTCTATCCTCAAAACTTTCTAATTCACTTATGTCTGCTTCAATAGCTGCAGCTATAATGATTATCTCTGCTGCCTCATCCTTAACTGCTTCTTTAACAATGTCAACATATTTATTTCCATTAACAACCGAAGCTTCATCTACATTACAAACATATAATATTGGTTTAACCGTAAGCAGTTGAATATCCTCAATGTATTTTTTATCTTCATCAGTAACAGGCGCTGTTCTTGCAGATTTTCCCGATTCAAGATGAGTTTTGTATATGGATAAAACCTCTACACCCCTTTTAGAATCTTTATCACCTACCTTAGCAGCTTTTTCTAGTTTCTGAATCTTTTTCTCAACAGATTCCAAATCTTTTATTTGAAGTTCAAAATCAATGATTTCTTTATCACGAATTGGATTGACACTTCCTTCTACGTGAACAACATTATCGTTATCAAAACATCTCAAAACATGAATTATGGCATCTGTTTCACGAATATTTGCTAAAAATTTGTTTCCCAAACCCTCACCTTTGCTTGCACCTTTCACCAAGCCTGCAATATCAACAATTTCGACCGTTGTAGGAACCACACGTTCTGGACTAACTAATTTTTCAAGTGTCTCCAAACGTTCGTCTGGAACTGTAATAATGCCAACATTAGGCTCAATAGTACAAAAAGGGAAGTTGGCAGCTTGGGCCTTTGCATTCGACAAACAATTAAACAATGTCGATTTTCCCACATTTGGTAAACCAACAATACCACATTTTAAAGCCATAAAATTTCTGATTTTTTAAAATAAAAACACCGATTATTTAAGAATGTTTCTTAATGCCGGCATTAAGGCGACAAATATAAAAATATATCATGCAAAGAAAAAGTTTTTATTTGCCCAAGTATGCATATACTCTATTTATATATCCTATTATTTAGGAGAAAGAAAACAGGATTTATTGTTAGAGTAAAAAATAAATTCAAATAATTAAAAATTATAACGCGCCTGAGGTTCCAGATTTTGATGACTGAAATCTTTATTAAGGTATTTTAAATAACCCACAATAGCGATCATGGCGGCATTATCTGTGCAATATTCAAATTTTGGGATAAATACATTCCAATTTAAATTTTCTTCGGCTTGCTTAAGAGCGCTTCGCAGCCCAGAGTTCGCAGAAACACCTCCTGCTATTGCTATATTATTGATACCGGTTTCCTGTGAGGCTTGCTTTAATTTGTGTAATAGAATGTCGATGATGGTTTTTTGAATAGAAGCACAAATTGATTCTTTATTTTCGATTATAAAATTAGGATTTGCAGTCAAATTATTTTTAACAAAATTAAGAAATGAGGTTTTTAAACCACTGAAGCTAAAATCTAAACCAGGAACTTTAGGATGTGGAAATTTATATTTATTTGCATCACCATTTTTAGCAAATTTATCTACTAAGGGACCTCCAGGGTATGGAAAACCTAAAATTTTGGCGACTTTATCAAAGGCTTCTCCTGCAGCATCGTCAATTGTCTGACCAATGATTTGCATATCAAAATAATCTTTTACCAAAACAATTTGAGTATGGCCACCAGAAACAGTAAGACATAAAAAAGGAAATTCAGGAAATTTGTTAATGCCTTCCTTTTCTTTTATAAAGTGAGCTAAAATATGTCCATGCATGTGATTTACTTCTATTAAAGGAATATTTAAACCCATTGCCATACCTTTTGCAAAAGAAGAACCAACGATAAGCGAACCTAAAAGTCCGGGACCTCGTGTATAGGCGATAGCATCAATTTGACTCATTTCTATACCAGATGATTTTATGGCTTCAGATATAACAGGTAAAATATTTTGCTGATGCGCCCTGGAGGCAAGTTCAGGAACAACTCCACCAAATGACTCATGAATCTGCTGACCGGCTATAAAATTGGATAAAACTATACCATCGACCAAAATTGAAGCAGATGTTTCATCACAAGAGGACTCTATACCTAAAATTGTTATAGCTTTTTTCATTAAATTTATATATTTTAAGGTATTATTTTTATATTCAAGTTTTAAACGTTTTTCTTATTATTTGTAAAGTTAAACAAAACAAGCAAAAAAAATTATTAAAAAAGTATTCAAAATATTAATCTTTACTTTCATTGCATTTTCAATGCTATTGATATGCTTATTGGTTGGTTTGCAGAGTAGTTACATACAAACCATTCTTACCCAAAAAGCATCCGCGTACTTCTCAGAAAAATTGAACGCAAAGGTTAAAATAGACAAAGTTGATATAGATTTTTTCAACACCATTGTCTTTGAAGGCTTTAGAATTGAAGACTTACATCATAATAACCTTTTATCAGCCGATAAACTTAAAGCTTCAATATCCAGCTTTGATGGTGAAAAAAAAATTATAGAAATTGAAAAGATAAAATTTGATGAGCTTGACTTTTCCTTAGTTTATTATAAAAATGAATCGGATAACAACCTTGAATTTATTATTGATGCATTTTCCTCTACTGATACTTCAGCAAAAAACATGGATTGGAAATTCAAATTCAATAAAATTGAATTGGTGAACAGCAGATTTAAATTAAAAAATGAAAACTATCTTGATCAAACAATTTCTTATTTCGGGGTTAATTATGATGATCTTGACGTTAATAATTTAAATCTTCAAATTGAAAATGTTGTTTTATCCACCGACACCATATTTGGGGATATTGTGAGCATGAATTTCAAAGAAAAATCAGGTTTTTTTCTCTCTGATTTCTCCTCTAAATCATATGTTTGCGATAAAGAACTTCGTTTTAAAGACTTAAAAATTAAAACTCCTGTAACAGGAATTAATTCGCAATTATCATTTCATTATAAAAAATATTCCGACTTCTTTGATTTCAATAATAAGGTGTTTATGAAATCAACTTTTTCATCCTCCAAAGTTAATTTCAAAGATATTTCTTATTTCGCTCCTTACCTTGAAGGCATTGATAATGAGATGTTTTTAACAGGTAATATAAATGGTACAATAAATAAACTTAAAGGGCACAACATAAGAATTACAACCGGAAAAAACACTTTAATAAAAGGTAACTTCGATTTAAACGGACTTCCAAATATAGAAGAAACCTATATGCAAATTGATCTAAATCAGCTAACTACTAATAGGCAAGATCTAAAGCAGATTCCGTTATCTCCATTTAAAAACAAGGAACATTTAGAAATCCCTGAAAACATTTCTCAATTAGGATTAATAAGATTTTCAGGGAATTTTACCGGATTCTATGATGATTTTGTTGCACTGGGAAATTTCCAGACTAACCTTGGAAAAATTAGCTCTGACATAGAATTAAAATATGACGAAAAAAGCAAGCATACCTTTTATGATGGTTCTGTTAAACTAACAAACTTTGATCTTGGAAAATATTTTGACATTAAAGACCTTGGTGCCGTATCTCTTAATGCCAATGTAAAAGGCAAAGGATTTACCAAAGAAGAACTGGATGCCTCTGTAGAAGGAAATATCAATTCATTGCAATACAATAGATACGTATACACTGACACTAAAATAAAAGGTCACTTGGCCAATAAATTGTTTCAGGGTGATTTAAATGCAAATGATCCCAACTTAAAACTCGATTTTGAAGGAGAAATAAACTTTCTAAATGAGCTACCAGAATTTAAATTTGTCTCCAACATTCACAGCGCTAAATTTTCGGCTTTAAACTTTATCTCCCGAGATACCTCCTCTTTATTCTCTTCAAATTTATTACTTGACTTCAAGGGAAACAATTTAGACAATCTTGAAGGAATAATATCATTAAAAGATTTAAGCTACAGCGAAAAAAATAAAAACTACAAGATAAAAAACATAAAACTAGAGGCCTTAGAACTTGGAAACATAAAATCAATAAAATTAAACTCAGACAATCTGGATGCAGAAATTAACGGAAATTTTGATTTGGCAGATTTATCTAATTCTATTATAAATCAATTCGACAAGGTTTTATTACCACCAAAAGAAATAAAAAGTAAAAAACAACAAAAAAACATCTTTCAAAATTTTAACTATCAGATATATATAAAAAATGCTGAACCTATAACTGACCTTTTTTTAACTGGATTTAAAATAGCTAATAATTCTTCATTTTCGGGTTTTTATAATTCTGAACAAGAATCTTTTGAACTAATTGGTCAGGCAAATGAAATTGGTATTTATGGTAATAAATTAAAAAATATTAGCATTAAATCCATAGGGAATAAAAGCATTTTAGATTTAACTATTAAAGCAAATTCATTTCAGCTAAATGATAGTCTAAGTATAGAAAACCTCAATATTTCTGCCGACACCAAAAAAGATTCACTGAATTTTTCTCTTACCTGGGATGACAATAAAAAAATAAAGAACAAAGCAGATATAAAAGGTTATGTTTCATTTAAGACATTGTCAAATTTTAATTTAAAATTACTTCCTTCTGAAATATATTTTTCGGATTCATTATGGTCTATAAGCGAAGATAATTTAATTGCCGTTGATAGCACTTCCATAAAAATTGAATCAGTAGAATTTAAAAATTTAAAACAATCCGTTCAAGTGCAAGGCATAATATCAGAGCAAAGCGGAAATGGACTATTAATTGGATTTGAAGAATTTAAACTGGAAAACTTTAACCCCTTATTGAACAGAAGTGGAATTAATATTAAAGGTATTATCAATGGCCAAGCCAAATTATCAGACCTCTACAAAAACACCGGCTTTAGAACCGGTCTTAATTTTAGCTCTTTTCATTTCAATGGAGATAACTTAGGAGATGGATCGATCATTTCCAGCTGGGATATGGAAAAACAAGCCATAAATCTGAACGGGAAATTTTTCCGTGGCCAAATACCTACGTTGGACATTTCCGGTAACTACTATCCATCGAGAGAGCTTAATAATTTAGATTTACTTGTCAATCTGGATAAATTTCAATTACGTGTTTTTCAGGATTATTTAAAAGGATATGCCAGTAATTTAAGAGGAGTGGCTACAGGAAGTATTTCTTTGAAGGGTGAAATAGAAAAACCATTATTGCAAGGCAAATTGTTTATTCAAAAAGGAGGTTTTTTAATTGATTACCTCAATACTGATTACACCTTCACTAATAGTATTATAATAGAAAATAATTGGTTTGGTTTTGACAATATATCGGTAAATGATTCTAAGGGTAATAAGTGCAATGCCACTGGAACGATTAGACACAATAATTTCAAGGATTTCAGCATAGATATTGCATTAGATGCGAAAAATTTTATGGCTTTAAATACTACTGAAAATTTAAACCCATTGTATTTTGGAACATCATTTATTACAGGCAAAATTAATATTGATGGAACAGTTGACAATCTTACCATTGATATTGTTGCCAAAACCGAAAAAGGAACCTCCTTTTATATTCCCTTATATGGTACAGAAGAAGTAACTGCCAATAACTTCATTTCATTTGTAAATAAAGATTCAAAAAATTTAAAAATAAAGAAAGAAAGAAAAATTGATCTATCAGGTATCACACTTAAATTTCAGTTGGATGTGACACCCGAGGCAGAGGTTCAGTTGATATTTGATCCGAAAATAGGCGATATAATTAAGGGTACCGGAAATGGTATACTTAATATGGAAATTAATACTTTGGGTAAGTTTAACATTTTTGGGGAATACACTATAAAGGAGGGCGATTACCTCTTTACCCTGATGAATGTTATAAATAAAAAATTTAAGGTGGCACAGGGTGGTACAATAAATTGGAATGGGGATCCATACAATGCCAATATAAATCTAAAAGCAATATATTCTCTTAAAACGTCCTTATATGAGCTGGGAATTGATACTGCAAATAATAAAAAAAGATATCCGATAAACTGCCTGCTTAACCTGCAAAATGATTTAATGAAACCTGATATTTCATTTGGCATAGATTTACCGCAGTCTGCAGAAGATACTAAAACCAAGGTAAAAGAATTGTTAAAAAATGAGGAAGAAATGAATCAGCAGATTTTTGCCTTGCTAACCATTAATCGTTTTATCACACCTAAATCAGTTCAACAAAATACCTCAAGCTATGGAAACGAAGCCAAGAGTTTTGGTACTAATAGTACTTCCGAGGTTTTAACAAATCAACTCAGTAATATGCTTTCTCAAATAAGCGATGAGTTTGAACTTGATTTTAAATATAGACCTCAAAATGATATTAGTAATGAAGAAGTACAGGTAGCGCTATCGACTCAGCAATTTAATAATCGCCTTTCAATTGATGGAAGCTTATCAAATATTAAAGCCGCAGGAGCAAACAATATAGTAGGCGATTTTAATATCGAATATAAAGTTAGCGAAGATGGTAGAATTAGAATAAAAGCATTTAATAGACCCAACAAAAATTCTTTGCTTGTAAACAACAACAATAACCAACAAGGTGTCGGGATATTTTACAGAAAAGAATTTAATACTTTCAAAGATTTATTTAATTTAACTTTGGATAAAAAATAAACTTATAATATTCTCAAATAGCCATTGGTGAAAAGATTTCTGATCGTACAAACTGCTTTTATTGGAGATGTAATTTTAGCAAGTTCCCTAATTGAAAAATTACACCTTCAATACCCCGATTCTAAAATCGACTTTTTATTAAGAAAAGGTAATGAAGGACTTTTTGAGAATCATCCATTTTTAAACCGAGTTATTGTTTGGGATAAAAAAAATAATAAGTTTAAAAATCTCTTTAAACTTGTTTTGGATTTAAGAAAAACTAACTACTCATATCTTATTAATCTACAGAGATTTGCATCTAGTGGCTTAATTTCCTTGTTTTCAAAGGCTGAGTGCAAAATAGGCTTCGATAAAAATCCTTTTTCAATGTTTTTTACTCATTCAATAACACATGAAATCGGAAATGGTCAACATGAAATTGAGAGAAATCAGAAAACTATTAAAAATATTACGGACGGAGTTTGTTTAAAACCTAAATTATATCCCTCCCAAGAAAATGTTGAATCAATAATCGCTCTTCAAGAAAAGTATAAAACAAGCGTTAATGATTATTATTGCTTGGCACCAGCTTCTATCTGGTTTACCAAACAATTTCCTGAAGAAAAATGGGTAGAACTGATTCAATTATTAGGCTCTAAATATTGTATATTTTTATTGGGTGGAATTTCTGATTTTAAACTTTGTCAACGTATTATTGAGAAATCTAAAATTGATTGCATCAATCTTTCTGGTAAACTTGGCTTTTTGGAATCGGCTGAACTGATGAAAAATGCAAAAATGAATTTTGTAAATGATTCTGCTCCAATGCATTTGGCATCATCTGTAAATGCACCTGTAACAGTTTTTTATTGTTCTACTATTCCGGAATTTGGATTCGGTCCATTATCTGATAATTCGAGAATCATTCAAACCAATCAGAATCTATCCTGCAGACCTTGTGGACTTCATGGTTTTAAATCATGCCCTAAAACACATTTTAGATGTGGCAATGAAATCAATTTAAAAGAGTTACCGGAGCCATAAAATATATAAATACATGCCACATACAGCTAAAATAGAAACGCGTTTTTCAGATATCGATAAATTTGGTCATGTGAATAACGCTGTGTATCTAACATATATGGAGCAATCCAGGATAAGTTATTTTAATGAAGTAATAGGGAAAAATAATGAGTGGGAAAAAACAGGAATTATTCTGGCTAAAGCAGAAATAGATTTTTTAAAACCTATATTATTCGAAGACAAAATTGAAATTGAGATTGCTGTTTCGCGCCTAGGAAATAAAAGTTTTGATATGACTTATAAAATATTAAAAACACAAAATGAGCTTCCAATTTTAATGGCAAGTGGAAAAACTATTCTTGTATGCTATAACTACAGTTCAAATGCCACAATTTCAATACCTGCAGATTGGGTTGAAAAAGTAAAGTTTTTTGAGAATATTTAATAGTTATTGGCAAGTGAGTTGAAATTTTATATTAACAAAATAACTTTTAATTTGGTGTAAAACTAATTTTTGTTCGGCTTGACTACCACTCAATAAAAATATAAATTTGCCATCATAAAAAAATCGAATCTAATAGTCTATGAAAGATTTATTTGAAAAACTAAAAGAAAACAGAGGTCCCTTAGGGAAATATTCTAAAGAAGCACATGGTTACTTTACTTTTCCTAAATTAGAAGGTGATATTTCAAACAAAATGATTTTTAGAGGTAAAGAACGTTTGGTTTGGAGTTTAAATAATTATTTAGGTCTTGCAAACCATCCTGAAGTAAGGAAAGCTGACTCGGAAGGTGCAACAAAATTTGGTTTTGGTTTACCGATGGGCGCAAGAATGATGTCTGGTAATTCCAATTATCATGAACAATTGGAAAGTGAATTATCTTCATTTGTTTCGAAAGAAGATACCATTTTGCTTAATTTTGGTTACCAAGGAATGTCCTCGGCAATTGATGCCCTAGTTGATAGAAATGACGTGATTGTTTACGATTCTGAATCGCACGCATGTATACTAGATGGTTTAAGACTGCATATTGGAAAACGTTTTGTTTATCCTCATAACAACATTGAAAATCTTGAAAAACAACTTCAAAGAGCTACTAAATTAGTAGAACAAACCGGAGGTGCTATATTAGTTCTTACCGAGGGTGTTTTCGGAATGTCTGGTGATCAAGGTAAATTAAAAGAAATAGTTGAACTTAAAAAGAAATATACTTTTCGATTATTTGTTGATGATGCTCATGGAATTGGAACTATGGGTAAAACCGGAGCCGGAACCGGTGAAGAGCAAGGTGTTCAAGATGGAATAGATATTTATTTTGGAACATTTGCAAAATCTTTTGCATTAATTGGTGGATTTATATCGAGCGATGAGCAGGTGATTGATTATTTAAGATATAATATGCGATCTCAAATATTCGCAAAATCGGTTCCTATGCCATTGGTAATCGGAGCACTTAAAAGACTCGAGCTAATAAGAAATCACCCTGAGTATAGAGAAAAATTATGGGAAATTACTAATGCTTTACAAAGTGGTTTAAAAGAAGCCGGTTTCGAAATTGGAAATACCAATTCACCTGTTACACCGGTATATTTAAACGGCACAATACCTGAAGCAACAAATATGGTTCTTGATCTAAGAGAAAATTTCGATATTTTCTGTTCAATGGTTACCTACCCTGTTGTTCCGAAAGGAATTATAATTTTAAGATTGATACCTTCTGCAGTTCATACTCTTGAAAATGTTAAGTATACAATTGAATCATTCTCTAAAATTTACAGCAAATTAAAATCTGGACAATACCAATCAGATAAAGTAGTAGCTGGTTAAAAAAAATAAATTCTTAAAAAAAATAAGCAGTTATTTCATTGAAATAACTGCTTATTTTTTTTTGACTTTAGAATAAATTTATTGCTTAATAATACCAAAGTGAATAAATAATTAGTCCAATATTTGCATATTGGGTTTCTTTTTATTATTTTTGGACT
>CANHPJ010000033.1 GCA_947462515.1 Bacteroidota bacterium
TATTCCAACCTGACCGATAATTTTAAATCTTCCTTCTAAACCGTCTTTGTTTTTTTTGAAAACTTTAATATAGTCATCCAAAAAACCTATCATTCCCAACCAAACGGTTGAAACTAGCATCAAAATGATATATACATTTTCTAACTTGGCGAATAAAAGTGTAGGAATTAAAATTGCGGACAAAATAATTAACCCCCCCATGGTTGGTGTACCTTGCTTAGCAATTTGACCTTCCAAACCAAGATTTCTAACGATTTCACCCACTTGCTTTAATTGCAGATATTGAATGATTCTTTTACCAAGCACCAAAGAAATGATTAAAGAGGTAATCAATGCCATTGCTGCGCGAAACGATATGTATTGAAACACACCTGCTCCAGGAAAATCAATACGATCTAAAAATTCGAATAAATAATAAAACATATAGTATTTATTGAAGTATGTTAAAAATGTCTTTTACTAATTGCATATCATCAAAAGGATATTTTACACCTTTTATCTCTTGATATTTTTCATGTCCTTTACCGGCTATTAATATAATATCACCAGGCAGAGCTAATTGACAGGCCACGTTAATAGCTTCTTTTCTATCAGTAACAGCCATAGCTTTTTTATAATTAACAGGCTCTACTCCTTTTTTCATTTGTTCTATAATAGCTTCTGGCTCTTCAGACCTAGGATTATCCGATGTGAAAATCACTTTACTACTGTTATCACAAGCTATCTTTGCCATAACAGGACGTTTTTGCGCATCTCTATCTCCTCCACATCCTACAACGGTAATTACCTTTTCATTGCCTGTTCTTATATCCTTAATAGTTTTCAAAACATTATTCAACGCATCAGGAGTGTGCGCATAATCAACTATAACAGTTATATTACTTTCTGATTTAACATACTGAAAACGACCCTCAACAGGAGATAAATCGCTTAGGCCGGTAAGAATTTGCATTTTGTCTTTTTCTAACAAAACTGCAGTAGCATATACCGCAAGGGTATTATAAGCATTAAAACCACCTATTAATTTTACCCAAACTTCATTGTCATCAATATTCATCAACAAACCTGAAAATTGATTTTCGAGCACTTTACCTTTAAAATCAGCCAGCGAATTAAGACTATAGGTTAATTTTTTTGCTTTTGTGTTTTGCAGCATAACAGATCCGTTTCTGTCATCTTTGTTGATCAAAGCAAAAGCATCTTCACCCAAGGCATCAAAAAACCCTTTTTTAGCCTTTATATATTCTTCAAAAGTTTTGTGATAATCTAGATGGTCATGAGTTATATTCGTGAAAACTCCACCGGCAAAATCAATTCCCGTAATCCTTTTTTGAACTACTGCATGCGAACTAACTTCCATGAAACAATATGTACATCCAGAATCGACCATCCTGCGCAACAATGCATTCAGCTGAATTGCATCAGGAGTGGTATGGGTAGCTTCAACTATTTCATCATTAATTATATTTTTAACTGTCGAGAGTAATCCAACTTTATAACCTAAATATTTGAACAATTGATATAATAATGTGACCGTTGTAGTTTTACCATTGGTTCCGGTTACTCCAACCAACTTCAAGGATGAAGAAGGATTACCAAAAAAATTAGCTGCTATTTCGCCCAATGCAACTGAAGTATTCTTAACTTTTATATAACTTATTTTATCCACTATAAGGTCTGGAAACTCTTCGCAAACAATAGCTATAGCGCCAGAATTTATTGCCTGTTCAATATGCACATGTCCGTCCGTCTGCTCACCTTTAACTGCAACAAACAAAGAATGTCGCGTAACTTTTCTGGAATCGAAACAAATTGTGGATATGGCAATATTTGTTGAGCCTAATAGATCAACAATACCAGCTTTGTATAAAATATCTTTTAACAATTTCATTATGACAGTTCTAGAAAAATTTCACTTCCCTTTTCTATAGGTAAGCCTTGTACAAGTGATTGTTTTCTAACAACACCTCTGCCAACAAACCTTACTCTAACACCTTTATTTTCAAGCAAATAAGCAGCATCTTGTGCTCCCATACCAACAACGTTAGGCATTAAATTGCTTGTATAATTTATCTTACTTACCTCAATACCAGTAGGTAATGTGTTGGTAATTATCCATTCTGCCGCTTCATTCTTAGATTTTACTTTTATTTTTAAATCTTTCAAAACTTTACTTAAATCACTGTAATTGCCATTTTTCGAAAACGGAAATGCGCTGCTTGCCAAATAAGGTTGCTTCTCAAAGTTCTTATGAATATCCAGATTAGTGGAATATACTTTGTCGGCTATTTCTTTGAAAATTGGCCCAGCTACCTGATTACCATAAAACACACCATTTGAAGGGGCATTTACTACAACAATGCAAGAATACTGCGGTTTATCGGCAGGAAAATACCCACACAATGAGGCTTGATAACTAACCCCTCCATTTTTATACCCGTACTTTGAATTTGCTATTTGAGCGGTACCAGTCTTTGCAGCTATTTTATAATTTGGATTTTTTAAATTAACTGCTGTTCCATTTTCAACAACCCCTTCCAACATTTCTTTTGCTTTAGCAACAGTCTCTTTTGAACAAATTGCTTCATTGATAACTACCGTCTCAATTCTTCGAACCACCTGGGATTTATTTCTTATTTCCTTTGCAAACTTTGGCTTTACCATTTTTCCATCATTGGCAATAGCGTTATAAAATGTCAAAATTTGAAGAGGAGTTAATTTTACTTCGTACCCGATAGACATCCATGGCAACGTAACATTCGACCAGCTCTTTGTGTTCGTATTTTTAATGTATGGCATTCCCTCTCCTGGTATCTCTAGATTTAGTGGCACATTTAAATTCATGGATGTCAGTCGATCAATGAATTTTTGAGGATTTTTTGCGTAACTATTATAAATCACTCTAGAAACAGCAACATTCGAAGAAACTTCAAACCCTCTTTTTATGGTAATTTTACCATATCCCCCTTCATGTGAGTCACGCATGGTTTCTCTTCCAAACTTATATGTCCCGTCATTGGTGCCAACACTATCAGTAATTTTAATTAATCCATCTTCAATGCCAGCTATTAAAGACGCTAACTTGAATGTTGAACCTGGCTCAGTACTCTCTCCTATAGCATAATTATATTTTTCGTCATACTCTCCATTTTTTCCTCGAGACAAATTTGCTATTGCCTTAACCTCCCCGGTTTTAACCTCCATCAATATAACGCAACCATGATCTGCATTATGAATCAACAGCTGATTCATCAGGGCAGCTTCAGCAACATCCTGTATGTTTATATCAATACTCGTTATGAGATCATTTCCATCTTTGGGCTCTATTTCATTATCACTATTAACAGGCATCCAAACTCCACCAGCGATTTTTTGCATATATCTTTTTCCTTTCTCGCCTTCTAATTCATCTGAATAGGCACCTTCCAAACCAATTGGCTTAGCACCAACTCTTTCCATCCCGATTGTCCTTGCAGCTAAAACCCCAAATGGTCTCGCCCTTATATTAAATTGTTCATAGATCAATCCTCCCTTATATTTCCCTAATCTGAAAATAGGAAAACTGCGCATTGCCTTTAATTGGTGATAACTTACCCTGCGCTTGATAAGGTGATACCTTTCCCCACCTCGCCTAGCTTTTGTAAGATCAATCTTATACTCACGCGCCGATTTATCCTGAAATAAATTAGCCAAACAGATAGCAAGAGAATCAACATTATCATTGAAAAACTCCTTTGTTATAGACTCTGCATTAACATCCATTCTTATTTCATAATGTGGCAAGGATGTTGCTAACAAGCCCCCATCCGATGAAAAAATATTACCCCGTACCGCCTCTATAACCTTTAAATCTATAGTCTGCTCTTCGGCTTTTGCCTTCCAAAACTCTCCTTCAGCAAACATAATATGCATAACCCTTGCTATGATTGCAACTCCCAACAGGAAGAAAACAACATAGAGAAAGTATACGCGAAGTAGTATGTCTTTTTTAGCGTCCAATTTATTATTCTTTATAAACAACTATTTTTTTCGGTGGCACAACAGACTCCCTAACGCCTTGAAGCTCTAAAGCTTTTGCAACTTGAGACTGCTTGCTATTAAACATCAGATCAGTTTTTGTAATGATGTATTCCGTTTTCAATTCTTTTAACTCAGCACCAACCGTATTAATCGCTCTTACAGTATCCTCGGCATAGTACCCATTTCCAATGTAGCACAGACAAACAAAAGTGATAAAGAATACAAAGGGTAACGATGCTATTGCCCCATCTCGCGTTAAGAAATTACCATTAAAAACATCTACAACATAAGCAACAGCCTTGCCTTTGTTTGCTTTAGGACGAACTCCCTCGGCTTTAGATGTTTCTTTTTTCTTAAACTGATTCATCGACAATTAAAATCTTAATTCTTTTCTGCTATTCTTAACTTTGCACTTCTGCTTCTGCTATTTTCTTTTACTTCTTTTTCTGAAGGCACAATTGGCTTGCTACCGATGATTTTAAAAGGTGTTATGGGGTTTCCAAAAAAATCTTTTTCCAACTCCCCTTCAAACTTGCCTTTTTTCATGAAATTTTTAACTAACCTGTCTTCCAAAGAATGATAAGACATGACAACCAACCTTCCCCCCTTATCCAAAACCTCAGTAGTCTGAATCAAAAACTCCTTCAAAACCTCAATCTCCTGATTAACCTCTATTCTAATTGCCTGAAACAATTGAGCATAAAACTGGTTATCTTTATATTTTGGAGCACAACTTGAAACAGCTGCCTTTAACTTGAACACAGTATCTATAGCACCGAACTCCCTTTGTTTAACAATTTCAGTTGCAACCTTCCAGGCATTTGGCAATTCGCCATATTCCTTAAATATTTTTTTCAACTGCTCGTCACTATAGTCGCTCAACACATTTATAGCAGAAAGTTTAGCGTGTTTATCCATTCTCATATCCAAAGGGGCATCGAAACGAATCGAAAAACCTCTTTCAGCAATATCAAACTGATGCGAGGAAACTCCCAAATCAGCCAAAATGCCCTTTATTGGCAAAGCCTTATGTAAGCGCAAAAAATTTTTCAAGTACCTGAAATTCTGCTGAATCAGAACAAACCGCTCATCATTGATAGAATTTTGAACGGCATCAGGATCCTGATCAAAGGCAAACAACCTACCGGTTGTTAAATGCTTAATTATCTCCCTTGAATGACCGCCGCCACCAAAAGTTACATCAACATAAACCCCTTCCGGATCAATATTTAAACCTGCTATACACTCTTGTAAAAGAACGGGATTATGATATTCCA
This sequence comes from Bacteroidota bacterium, assembly GCA_947462515.1. GTDB lineage: Bacteria > Bacteroidota > Bacteroidia > JACCXN01 > JACCXN01 > CANHPJ01. The sequence goes on from CANHPJ010000033.1 coordinate 5,298, forward strand.
TCTATTCCTGATTGTCTGATTTCTTTCCACCCATAACCTCTTCAGCCAATGAACCAAAATCAACATCTGGGTTATTGATAAATGCTTCATATTTATCCTTATCCCAAATCTCAATCATATTCCCTGCCGCGGCTACCACTATGTTTTTGTCAATACCTGCATAATCCAAAAGATCCTTGGCAATAAGCAAACGAGCATTGGCGTCTAATTCAACTGATTTAACTCCATAATTAAACATCCTTATAAAATCAGCATTCTTTTTAACAAATCTATTCAACTTATTTACCTCACTAGACAACTCATTCCAACCGGCAATGGGATACAACTCCAAACACTTATTGAAAACACTTCTTTTCAAAACAAAACCATCTGACAATATCGCAGTAAGCTGTTTTTTAAAGGCAACAGGAAGCATTAGACGCCCTTTAGCATCAACGTTGCATTCATATACACCTATAAGATTTGTCATTAGAATTCCTTTGTGCTGTAAATTTAAAACTTTTTTTACCACATTTTACCACTTTCCCCCACTTTTGTTGAAAACTTTCCCACAAGTAGGGTTTATTAACAACAAACCCCTAAAAAACCATAAATAAAAAAAGGCGCATCAACATAAAATTGATGCGCCTTTTAAAATGGCAAAAAACAGAAACTACAACTATAAAACGAATCAGCCTAAACCAAAAATCATTTTTATTTACTATTGATAACCCGAGAGTTAACGATATTTTTTACTTTTTTTTGATTAGTTAAATTAACTTTTATATTCCCTACCAAAATTTGTGTTTCTATATATATTGGGATATGATTTTCATCATCCGTCATCCAAACAGTCATGTTTTCTCCTGAATTAAATAACTCCCCTTGAACTAAATTAACCTTGAATTTTACACACCTGTTTTTACCAAAATATTTAGTGTTGATTTCTTCCTTCCCCAAATAGCGAACATATGTAATATGATGCTGATTATCAAGATATAAAAACACAGGAATAATATCATTGACTTTATAAGAGGGGAAATTAATGTTACGGGAATAATAAATGGCGGAAAGCACATCAAAAGTACAATCTGTGATTTTCAATGTATCTTTCTTTAAAGGCTTTTTATGTTTTGAAATAAAAGTATATGCCTGATCTTTTACCTTGTTAAAAAACACATTCTCAAAAAGAAATTTTTCACCTTGAGACCCATTTCTATTGAACTTGTATGGTGTTAATGTTAATTTATCGGCAAACGACTCCACGGTATCCCTTACCTTATAAATCCAATCATACTTTGGATATGTAAAACCTATTGCCCTATAACGAAAAACATCTTTATGATTAAAAACACCTTCTAAAACCTCTATGGTAGCCAATCCGGCAACAGCATTGATAAAACCCCAATGATACTCAGCTTCATAACTCAATAATTCACCGGGATCATAGGCATAATTTACAACCTTGCAGTTTGTCTGAGAACAAACCGACATTCCAGAAAAAAGAAAACAAAAAAAGATTAATATCCCGTTAATCATGCGCAGTAAAATCAAGAATTTACCATATGTGAAGCCAACATTGGAAAACAATTATAAAGCGTGAATTTAAAATTTTGTTCAACAGGCAATTTATCTATTGCAAGCCTCATACAGTCTAACCAGGCATCCTTGGATTTTTCTGATATTTTATGAGGCAAATGTCTCATACGCATTTTTGGTTGACCTATGTTCTCGGAATACAAATCAGGCCCACCCAAGAATTGAGTTAAAAAATAATATTGCTTTCTTTTTATTTCATTAATATCACTCGAAAACAGATGTTTTATTTCAGGGTGTTCAATAACGAGGTCATAAAAATTATCTACTAATAATTTTAAATTATCTGCACCTAAAATTTGATACACAGTCTGCATAATTTAATGACATTATGAACTATTGTAATTACCTTATTTTTTATGATTTCATATTTATGAACTGCAACGGAATCTCGAAATCAGTCTGTCTACATAAAGAAATTACTGCTTGCAAGTCGTCAATTTTTTTTGCAGTAACTCTTACTTGATCATCCATAATGGCTGCCTGAACCTTTAAACCCGAATCTTTTATAGCTTTTACTATTTTTTTTGCAATTTCTTTATCTATGCCCTGCCTTATTTTTATGTCTTTCTTGACCATATTGCCCGAGGCATATTGTTCTTTGCCAAAATCAAGAGCCTTGGTATCTAATTTTTGCTTCACCATCTTTGAACGAATCACATCCTCAATTGCCATTAGTCGCATTTCATTTTCTGACAAGACATGAAGCATTAAATTTTTCTTGTCTAAATCAACAGTGCTTTTCGAAGCACGAAAATCAAAACGTGTTAATATTTCTTTTTTTGCAGTATTAATGGCATTATCCAAATCTTGGATTTCTATTTTACTAACAATATCAAATGACGGCATATCTGTTGTCTTTATTTATGTTGAGAACCAAAGTTAAATTATTTTATTTTATGCCCTGCAATCAATAGATTACTTTATTTGATAGACTCTTACTTACCAAGAAAAACAACAAACAATCCAAACATCTTCTTTTAACTTGATTTGATTTATAAATCATTTTGTTTTTCGAATAACTCATTTCCAATAGATTTTATAGGTAGACATTTCCCATATAGCAAGGAGCTCAATAAAAACAAGAAAAACTATCCGATTGAAATAGACTACAATTCTATTTCTTGATTTTATAATTTGAAGTAATTAACGAAATTGACTTTTCAGATGGATTCTTAAAAATTAGACCAAAAAGAAATGACTTATTGTCACTTGGCACTGACAGGAAAATCCACAAATAATGAAATTATGTCCTAATTAAAATGAAAAAATGATTTGGCATAAAATATGACTAGATGTTCTCGTCAAAATAAAATTGTTTAACCCTTAATATCAATTAAAATGTCAAGCACAAAAATTACACCTCTAGCAGACAGAGTTCTTGTAGAAGTAGCTCCTGCAGAAGAAAGAACAGCAAGTGGAATTATTATTCCTGATACTGCGAAAGAAAAACCACAAAAAGGGAAAGTTATTGCAGTTGGTAACGGAAAAAAAGACGAGCCTCTTACAGTTAAAGTTGGTGACGAGGTTCTTTATGGAAAATATGCTGGAACTGAAATCACAGTTGAAGGCAAAGAATATTTGATCATGCGTGAATCAGATATTTTCGCAATAGTTTAATTAGTTATTTAAAAAAACAAACATTTAATTTAAAATTAAAAATGGCAAAAGAAATCACATTTAACCTAGAAGCTCGTGATGCTTTAAAAAGAGGAGTTGACAAATTAGCTAACGCTGTTAAAGTAACCCTCGGACCAAAAGGAAGAAACGTTATTATTGACAAAAAATTTGGCGCACCAACAATTACTAAAGATGGTGTTTCAGTTGCTAAAGAAATAGAACTGAAAGATGCAGTTGAAAACATGGGTGCTCAAATGTTAAAAGAAGTTGCTTCTAAAACTGCTGACATTGCCGGTGATGGAACAACTACTGCTACAGTTTTAGCTCAAGCTATCGTAACAGCTGGTTTAAAAAACGTTGCTGCAGGAGCTAACCCAATGGATTTAAAAAGAGGTATTGACAAAGCTGTTGAAGCTGTTATTGCCAACTTAAGAACTCAATCTCAATCTGTTGGTGATGATATTAGTAAAATTGAACAAGTAGCTACTATCTCTGCTAACAGCGACAATACCATCGGTAAACTTATTGCTGAGGCAATGGCTAAAGTAAAAAAAGAAGGTGTTATTACTGTTGAAGAAGCAAAAGGAACTGAAACTACTGTTGAAGTAGTTGAAGGTATGCAATTTGACAGAGGTTATATATCGCCTTACTTTGTTACCAATGCTGACAAAATGGAAGCTATATTAGAGAATCCTTATATCCTTATCACCGACAAGAAAATCTCTTCAATGAAAGACCTTCTTCCTATTTTGGAGAAAGCAGTTCAAACTGGTCGTCCTTTATTGATCATTTCCGAAGATATCGATGGTGAAGCTTTAGCTACTTTAGTTGTTAATAAAATTCGTGGTTCTTTAAAAATTGCTGCTGTTAAAGCTCCAGGTTTTGGCGACAGAAGAAAAGCAATGTTGGAAGACATTGCCATTTTAACTGGTGCTACTGTTATATCTGAAGAACAAGGGTTTAAATTGGAAAGTGCTGAACTTTCTTATTTAGGTCAAGCTGAAAAAATCAGCATCGATAAAGACAATACAACTATAGTTGGTGGTTCTGGACAAAAAGAAAACATCACTAGTCGTGTTAATCAAATCAAAGCTCAAATTGAATCTACTACTTCCGATTACGATAAAGAAAAATTACAAGAGCGCTTAGCTAAATTAGCTGGTGGTGTTGCAGTTCTTTATGTTGGTGCTGCTACCGAAGTAGAAATGAAAGAGAAAAAAGACAGAGTTGATGATGCTTTACATGCTACAAGAGCGGCTGTTGAAGAGGGAATCATACCAGGTGGTGGAATCGGTTATATCAGAGCTATCGAAAGCCTTGAAAACCTAAAAGGAATCAACGAAGACGAAACTACGGGAATTCAAATCATAAAACGTGCTATTGAAGAGCCTCTTCGTCAAATCGTTGCTAATGCAGGTGGTGAAGGATCAATCGTTGTTCAAAAAGTAAAAGAAGGCAAAGCTGACTTCGGTTACAACGCAAGAACTGAGAAATACGAAAACCTTTTAGCTGCAGGTGTTATCGATCCAACTAAAGTTGCTCGTGTTGCGCTAGAGAATGCTGCTTCAATTGCAGGGATGCTTTTAACAACTGAGTGTGTTTTAGCTGACGAAAAAGAAGAAGCTTCTGCTGGAATGCCAGGTGGTATGCCAGGAATGGGCGGAATGGGTGGAATGATGTAAAATCAAACGCTAAATAAAATAAAAAAA
>CANHPJ010000034.1 GCA_947462515.1 Bacteroidota bacterium
AAAAGAGGTTGTTCAACACTATTTAAAGATTCAAAAGAATTCTTGGCTTTGGCATCCCAAATATGATGATAATGTAAAAGATCATCGGGGTAAACAATGCTTCTGTCACTCCCAGGCTCTTTAATACATTCGAAAGGTTCGGGCACATTTAAATAACCATAATCATCTGTTAACTCCTCCCCGGGATTGATATCCCTTACGGCGATTTCAAAATCATATGCAGTAGAAACACAACTTGAGTTGAAGCTGTGATTAACATATCGTGCAATATCCCAGCATAAAATGTTTTTTCCGTTTTGATCGCGGTAACAATATTTGTCCAGGATTTCTTTATAAATAGAATCATATTTATTGAATGTTCTTTGATCAAATACCCTGTCTAACTTATCCAACACCCATGTTATTGTACCCTTTTTGATAAGCTTGGTAGCAACAACTCCATACCCTATTTCTTTACTGATAAACCTAAGTTCAGTATCCGGATGTATCATATTTTTCAGAAAATAAATTAAAACGACCTGAAAGTGGTATAAACAAAAAAAGCTCCATTAAGGAGCTTTTTACGTTATAAAGAAATAAAAAGTTAACAATATTCCTCGAAAGCCATTTTAAGGTTTTCAGCTATAAGTTGAGCAGGTCGTCCTTCAATATGGTGTCTTTCAACAAAATGAACCAGCTTACCATCTTTAAACAAAGCTATAGAAGGAGATGATGCCGGATAAGGCAACATATACTTTCTGGCTTCTGCTACGGCATCTTTGTCTACACCTGCAAAAACTGTTGTTAATTTATTAGGAATCTTGCTTCCTTGAACGGCCATTTTAACACCAGGTCGCATATTTCCGGCAGCACATCCGCAAACTGAGTTAATAACCACTAAGACAGAACCTTGCGAGTCTGAAAGTGTGCTTCCTACAGCTTCTGGAGTTAATAATTCTTGAAATCCTGCCGAAACAAGATCATTTTTCATAGGTGCTACTAATTCAGGAGGATACATAAAATTGCAATTTTTATGGTTAATGAATACTTTTATTCAAAGATAAGCAATTAATTGTTTGTAAAAATGAAATTAAATGGGTGCGACTGATACACTAACAGGGGAAATTTTGTCGCGCAACTAATTCATATTTTAGTATATCTTTCTAATGGGTATTGGAAGCTTTAAATCAAAAGCCATCTATTTTAATTCCCATTCCAAATCGACATCCCAATTGGATTTAACATTGATTGGGTCTTTATAAAAATATATTGACTCCGGTTGTCTTTTATCAATATATTTACCTGTAGTCCATCTCCCATTTTTATCCTTGTCGGCAATTAATTTCAAGAAATATTTTCCGGGGGCTAGTTTATCGAAAACAAGTTTCTGATTGGTATTCATGAATTTTTCTTTTACAACCAATTGTTTTTCATCAAGCAATTGAACCATATTGGACAAATTGCTATTTAAATTCTTTATGGATATGCTCAAAGTACTATAGTAATCAGTATTTCGAACTGCAAAGCCAAAACTTATGGAATCGCTATAATCCCCAAAAACATCTATAAAAGTAGAATCGGGAATGAAGATTTTATAGGATGAATCGGGATGAAACGGATAATCGATATATAAAACTCGGCAAGCATCATCATCAAAAAAGCAGCGTGATTTAAGGGTATCTGTTCCATTAGACAAAATAACATTTTTAAAATTTGATTTTGCTATTGGGATATTAAATTCCAATTTCAGCGAGTGACCATAATCAAGAGGATTACCCTCACTGGTATAACTGCTAAATGAGAGTTTTAATCTTTTCAAACTTTTGTCTTTGGAGGATTCTATATCTTTATTTTGAGGCAAATCAATTAAAAGGGTATCCTGAAATCCTCTCTCATTTTTTATTATCAAAGATATTGAATCCGGCATGTTTCCCAATACCCAGAATGATAAGCTGTCCTTATCAAAATTAGTCTCTATAAGTACATTTTCATTCTTTAAATCTGATCTTAAAGACTCGAAAACTATTTTTTCGGATGGCTTGTTCATCACAACTGAAACTTTACCATAATGGGGAACCACGGCTTTTTTGACAAAAAATTTGGGGCTTTCTTCTTTAAACAAATAATGGTCAATAACAATCCTTGTATCAATTGTAATGATTGAATCCGAAAAAGCAATTGATTCATCAGGTTGGTCGAAAAGAAAATTTTGATTATTGTCATTTAATGCAAACAACTTGTATTTGCCTGACTTAACATGGTTTATTCGATATTTTCCGGTTTCATCACTTATAGAATAATAATCAGGCATCTTTTTAAAAGGAAGAGAATCTTCATTATCCTTATACAGCATAATCAAGACATCTTTTACAGCCTTATGATCAATTGCATTGGCAACAATGCCTGATATGCCTGAAGAATCGATCTTTTCACCGGTAGAAAAAACCAACAAATTGCTATCTAGAGGATTTCCCTCATTATTATCCAGAATAGATTTTCCAAAATTGACCGTGTAAGTGGTATTGTCGAGCAAGGTATCTTCCCAGGAGACCGTTAGTTTCTTCCCGTTGAGACGGTAGTCAGAAATTGATTTTAATGGAGGGGAAAATATTACCTTGTTCCAATTTCTAACTTGAATATATTCATCGAAAACCAAAGAAAATGTTTTTTCCTTATAGTTAACAGCGAAATTCTGGGGAGAGCTTTTTATTATTTTTGGTGACACGACATCTTTATCTCCGCCTGTAGGAGCGACAATTTGAGCACATGAAACAAAAAATAAACTAAGCCACAATATCAGCTTAGTTTTTATCAGAAAATTAAAGCCCAACCTAAACAATCCAGTTCTCATTAATATTAATTATACAAAGATTCTATTATGGTTATTACCTGAGATAAATACTTGCGATCTACATCATCAAAGTCAGATAGCTTATCACTATCCACATCTAATACCATAAAAACTTCACCAAGCCTTGTTCTAGCCGGCAAAACGATTTCAGATTTAGATTCAGAGCTGCAGGCGATATGTCCCGGAAAATTATCCACATTATCAACTACAATAATTTGATTATCCTCAAATGCTTTACCACAAACACCTCTACCCTTTTTTATTCTGGTGCAGGCAACAAAACCTTGAAAAGGGCCTAAAACCAAATCATTTCCTTTAACAAAATAACAACCAACCCAAAAATAGTTCATTGCCATTTTAAGGGCAGCAATAATATTGGATAAGTTAGCTATTTGATCCTTTTCAAAGCCTACAAGGGAATTTAACTGAGGAATAAGTGTTTTATACTTTTCCGTCTTTGAAGCACCTTTTAAAACGCAGATTTCTTGTGTCAAAATAATCAATTATTGAATTTTAATTTAAAAGTCTCTTTTTTGAAGATACAATTTGACAAGACAATTAAAATTAAGAATAGTCAAATACAGAAAGAAGATTAAAAACGATTATTTAGAAACAGAAAAGCCCCTTAAAAAGGCAATTATCTGCTTTTTGAAAGAAAAGAAGAAAATGCTTCCGATTATTAAATAAGGAATAAGCATTAGATATAATATTCCGGTATTCAATCCCTTACCAATGCTGTTTGAATTATTATCAATGTTAGATTCAGTAACTGCCTTGCACATAGCACATTGGGCACTTGCTGAAACTTGAATAAAAGATAATAAAATAACTGTTGCGGCCGTGTAGATTACTCTGCTAATTTTCATCAAAAACGAATTAAAAGAATTTATGAAAAATTATCTATTATCAATAATAAGGAGAAATCATGAAATAAACAATAACCCCCGTAACGGTAACATATAACCAAAGAGGCAAAGTTATTCTAGCGATTTTTCTATGCTTATCAAATTTTGATGACAAGGCTCTAACAAAAGTAATTAATACCAGAGGCACAATTACAACAGCAAGAACAATATGAGTGAATAATATAAAAAAGTAGACCGTTCTTAGCAGACCTTCACCTCCATATTTAGCAGGTTCTGATGTGGCATGATAAGCTATGTAGGAAAGCAAAAAAATTACAGAGAGCACCAGAGCACTTTTCATATATTTTTCATGAAGTTCTCGTTTGCCTTTTCTTATGGCAAGAAAACCCAGAATTAAAACCAAGGAAGTAGTTGCATTTAGGAACGCATTGAGAGCGGGCAAGAAAATGAGCTTTGAACCCAGATTCAATTTAGGGCCAAAAAACAAAATAGTAACAGCCACAGGAATAATGACAGATATTGCGATTATTAAGGGGAGAAATTTTTTCTCTTTTGAAACTTCTTGAGACATTACTTATGAGATTTTCTAGGAATTTGTTCTTCAGCAATAAGGACTTTAACAGCATCAATAAGCTTTTTGGCTTGATCAACACTTGTACCATCGTAAAATCCTCTAATATGTTTGTTTTTATCTACCAAAACAAACAGTTCAGAATGAAGAAAGCCGCCGGGAGCTAGAATATCTTCATCTGCATTAACCAAGTAACCATAAAGAGCTTGTTTGTAAATGGATTCTTTAGATCCGGTGACAAAATTCCATCGTTTTGTATTAGCATGTACAAGCTTGGAATAGGCAGCGAGAGCCTCTACAGTATCTTTTTCAGGATCTACGGTATGAGATAAGAACATCACATCATTGTAATCCTTAAGACGTTCTTCCAAATAATGCATTTGAGCCGACATCTTAGGGCATATTCCAGGGCAAGTGGTAAAGAAGAAATCGGCGATGTATATTTTTCCTTCGTAATTTTTTTGAGTTACAGTATCCCCGAATTGATTTATGAAGGAAAAATCAGGGATGCTATGGTAGAGCGTATCTATTTTTTCTTTTCCATTAACCATTACCTTTATGGGCTCACGCTCACCAAAGTATGGCAATGATAACATATTGTGTTTTCCAGAAGTTAACACAAAATAGAAAATAGCAGGAAAAAGAAGTATTAAAATAAGTCCGAGAACTTTAAAGTACTTTCTCGTGAGAGAATTTTGATTGTTAAGGTTCTCGGAGTTTTCCATTATTTTCTTGTGGCCCAGCCAAATAATTCGTCCATGTAAAAATTATAATTAGCCTCGGCAATACTAATAAAAACTAGATATAAAATGAACATGATATAAGGTACAAGTACAATGTATTTAAAGAATTTGCTTTCTTCACCAAGGTGCATGAACGTTAGAACAATGTATGCAGCTTTAACGATGGTAAGACCAATGAAAGTATAAAACAAAATAGATTTCATTTCAGGTACACGAGAGAATTTCAACCCAAGGCCTACCTCAACGATGGTTACTACCAAAAGAAGCCAGAAAACGCCCCAAAGTTTTTTTCTCTTTCCTACACCTTCTTCTTCAGTGTGATGAGTGTGTAATGAATATTCAAATATATCGTCTCTTTCCATGATTATTAAGTATTAGATTATTATTGAAATTAATGGTGATTATAACAAGTAGAAGAATGTAAAAACAAACACCCAAACTAAATCTACGAAATGCCAGTATAGACCAACTTTTTCAACCATTTCATAGTGACCTCTTTTATCATACAAACCTTGTAGAACATTAACAAATATAATAATGTTTATAACTACGCCGCTAAATACGTGGAAACCGTGGAAACCGGTAATAAAGAAGAAGAAATCACCGAACAAAGAATGACCATATTCATTTTCCTGAAGATTAGCTCCTTGAATCCATCTAGATTCACCGATTAATTTCTCAGCATCAGCACCTTTAATTAAATGTTCTTCATAACCTTTCACCAAATGAACATTGGCAGGTTTAATTCCAATACCATCTTTAAGCTCTTTAACCATGTGGCCATGAGCATCAACGATATGAAAAACAGAATTATCTTTAGTGATATATGCACCATGTTCAGTTCCATGGATAAAATGGTACCACTCCCAAGCTTGAGAACCAACGAACATAAAACCTCCAACAATGGTAAGCGCCATCCAAAGAATAACACCATTTTTATTCATTCTGTGTCCTGCTTCTACAGCTAATACCATAGTCACAGAGCTCATAATTAATATGAAAGTCATTAGACCCACATAAGCCAATTCGATATGTCCATCATAAAAAGGAAAGTGAGTAAATACGTCTCCAGCCACAGGCCAAACATCAGTAAATTTATGACGCATAAATCCATAGGCTGTTAAAAGCCCGGAGAATGTAAAAGCATCTGAAATAAGGAAAAACCACATCATCATTTTTCCATAACTGATGCCAAAAGGGGAGGTTCCACCAGCCCAAGATTTAGGTTTCTCTACGTGTGTAGTTGTGTGTGCGTGTGCCATACTTTGATAATTTAATTTTGTATTCTTATTTAAAACAATTGCAATGTTAACGAATTAATAGTAAAAACAGGAACAAATATATCCACAAAAAATCTAAAAAATGCCAATATATGGCACATAATTGAATTCCGTGGTAATTTTCTGAAGAATATTTTTTCAAAAAAGACTTAATTAAAACAACACTCAAACCTATCATTCCGCCGAATAGATGTACTAAATGCAATCCAGAAAGCACATACAAATATGATCCGGAAGCATTCCCACCGGAAAAATAAATATTATTAGAAATCAAATGAGACCAAGAAGAAAATTGAAAAAAGACAAAAGCCAAGCCAAAAACAAAAGTCAAGACAAGCGCGTTGGTAAGATTCTTTTGATCATTTTTCTTTGCACTTGAAAGAGCCCAATTCATTGTAATGCTGCTTATCAATATAAAAAACGTACTGTAATAGAAAGTACTTGGCAGATTCAGCTCATTCCAGTTTCCATCACCTTTTCTTACAATGTAGGCGCTTGTAAAAGCCGCAAAAAGCATTACAATACTTCCAATGGCAAGCCACAAAAGAAACTTTTGTGCTTTTTCCTTAACTTGTTTTTCTTCCTGACTATTAATATTTAAAGTGCTCATTGATTTTATAATTTATCGATTAAAATCGCTATTTGCACAATCGGCAAATAGATAAATGATGCAAACATCAATTTCGATGCCGATTCAACCGAACAGCTTTTATACAATTTAAAAGCCTGCACAGCGAATAAAACACCGCAGATAAAAATAACAACACCGGCAATCATTCCAGTCATATTGAAAAGCAAGGGCAATAAACTGATTGGTATAAGTCCAATAGAATAAACCAATGTTTGAAAGGCACTGCTTTTATCTTTTCCACCCGGAGAGGGCAACATTTTGAAGCCGGCTTTTCGGTAGTCCTCATCTAAAACCCATGCTATAGCCCAAAAATGAGGAAACTGCCAGATAAACTGAATCGCGAAAAGTATCCATCCATAAACATCAATAGAACCTTTGGCAGCCACATAGCCCAAAAGCGGAGGGATAGCTCCGGGAAAAGCACCAATAAAAACAGCAAAGGGGGTAATTTTCTTAAGAGGAGTGTATACTGCGGTATAAAGTATCAATGCGATAAATCCCAAAAAACCACTCAAAGGATTGATGAAAAACCACAAAATAGAAATCCCTGACACTGCTAAGACAGAACTAACAATTGCAGCCTCATTAACCGACATCCTTTCCTGAGGGAGGGGGCGATTAACGGTCCTGGACATCATTTTATCGGTATCTTTTTCTAAAATCTGATTTATTCCGTTGGAGGCACCGGTGACTAAAAAACCACCAAAAAGTAAAAAAAGCATTTTATACCAATCGATCGAACCGGAAGAACCATAAGCGAAACAAATGGCTGCTGAAAGAACAACCAAGGCAGAAAGACGCAGTTTTGTAAACTGCACATAATCAGCTACTTTCGACATGAAAGCTTTAGATTTATCTTCTTCATATATTTTTTCTGCCAACAATGGTTGTATTTAATTGTAGTATAAAGACTTACAATTTTACCAATTTTTGAATTGATACCGTGAAAACAGACTCAATTTAGAAACCTTCTAAATAAACCCATCTTATCAATCATTTGTAAATCTTACATCAAGCAAATTTAAAACAAAAAGCCAAGCAAAAAATATAGTTGTAAATATTTTTCAGATACAAGATTTTTACACCTTCAGTAAAATCAAAAAAACGCGAATAAATTTTCAGTCGTATGCTGGTCATGTTACCCAAAATTGATTTGCGATTTTTTGATCTTCGACTTTTGAAAAACGGCATTTTATAATGAAAATTAAAGTCTTAGAACTTTACAGATAAACAAGATAAAGCGAGTAGATTCAATCATTAGAAAAAATCAACCAAAAGAACTTTTTCTTACCTTTAATAGGGTAAGAAAAGATTTATAATTATTAGAATTTTTTGAATTGAAAGCATTTGGCATGTTTTTTGAATTGAAACAAAAAAACAAGGTGATTGTAGTTATTTAACCACACTTTTTAACTGATTAATACTTCTTTTCTATGAAAAAGTTTTTAATAATTTCTATGGTGCTACTATGCACATATGTAGTTTTTGCCAAGACGGACAAAAGAGAAAAAATCACTGAAATTCCCGAAACAAAAACATTAAGAAAGATAACCAACATTCCATTTAAGGAAGGAGAAGTTTTGGAATACTTAATACACATAGGTGTAATTGATGCCGGAACAGCGCGCTTGGAGCTAAAGGCAGAGGGAAAAACCATACAAGGCAGAAGAATATTGCATAGCGTTGGCATTGGAAAAAGCAAGGGTGTTTTCGAGTATTTATTTAAAATTAGGGATCGTTACGAAACTTATATCGATTCCGAGGGAATATTTCCATGGCTTTTTATAAGAAGGGTGGACGAAGGCGGATACATTATCAACCAGGATTACAAATTCTTTCAGCACAAAAATCAGATTGACAATGGTAAGGGGCAGCTTTTCGACACTCCGGAATATCTTCAGGACATGCTATCGGCTTTTTACTATGCAAGGACAATGGACTTCAGTAAAGCAAAAAAAGGAGATGTATTTACAATATCTTCCTTTGTTGACAATCAGGTTTTCCCTCTAAAAATTAAGTTTGTAGGGATAGAGGATGTAGAAACTAAAACCGGAACATATAACTGCTATCGGTTTAATCCGGTGGTGCAGTCAGGCCGAATATTTAAAAACGAAAACGATTTGAATGTTTGGATTACCAATGACGGTAATAAAATACCAATACTAGCACAGGCCAACATTCTTTTTGGAGCCATTAAAGCAGAAATTACTCATTACGAGGGCTTAACAAATCCAATTGCCAAAGTGAAATAAGCAGAAAAAACAAGAGGTTGATTTATAAAAAGATCAGCCTCTTGTTTCATTTTTCGATAATAGGCTAAGCATCATTTAACATGCTCAACTTCGAAGGAGGTTTTTTAATTTGAGCAAAGTCTGTTTTAGCAATCTTTAACGAGCAATCGAGGCTCCATCATATCGGCAATGGCATACTTTATACCTTCTCTGCCAAAGCCGGAATCTTTTACACCACCATAGGGCATATGATCCATCCTAAAAGTAGGCACATCATTAATAATGACTGCACCCGCCTCGATATTGCTGAAAGCAAAATTCATTTCTTTGATATTATTGGTGAACACACCTGCCTGAAGCCCGAAAGATGAGTCGTTTAGCTTATGTAGAGCATCGTGAAAGTCTTCGAATTCTTCAAGCGTTACAACGGGGCCAAATATCTCTTGGCAATTTACTTTCATGCTTGAGTTTGTATTTGACAATACTGTAGGTTCAAAAAATGCACCATCTTTTTTTCCACCACAAAGCAAAACGGCACCATTATATACAGCTTCATTTACCCAGGCTTCTACCCTATCGGCATTATTTTGATCAATTAAAACAGAAACATCTGTTTGCTCATCAGCAGGATTTCCTTTTTTCAGTATTGCGATAGCTGCCAAAAATTTCTTGGAAAAATTTTCAAAAACTGTTTTATGAACATAGATCCGCTGAACTTTAATACAAACTTGACCGCTATATGAAAAAGCACCCGAAACACATTTAGAAACCGCAACATCAATTTCTGCTGAAGATGTAATAACAGCGG
>CANHPJ010000035.1 GCA_947462515.1 Bacteroidota bacterium
ATGAGAAAATCGAAAAGATATAATCTGAAAATTTGGAGAAAAAGCAGAAAAAAAAGAGGCTGCTCAGTTTTGTTTTGAGACAGCCTCTTCGATTATTTTGAAGCTATCAGGGTAGCACTATTTTTATTTTCCTGAGCATTTATTTCGGCAAAGTATTTATAAAATAAAGGAATGGTTTGTATCCCTTTAAAGTAATTAAATACACCATAATGCTCATTAGGTGAGTGTATGGCGTCAGAATCAAGACCAAAGCCCATCATAACAGAATCTAATCCAAGAACATCTTTAAATAAAGCTACAATTGGAATACTTCCTCCGCTTCTTACAGGAATAGGTTTTTTACCAAAAGTATCATTCATTGCCTTGCTAACTGCCATATAAGCAGCTGAATCGGACGGGGTAACTACCGCATTGCCACCATGATGAGGCATTACCTTAACTTTTACGGATGGTGGTGCGATTTTTGTAAAATAATCAGTAAACAACTGAGTAATTTTATGATTGTTTTGGGAAGGCACTAGTCGCATAGAGATTTTAGCAAATGCCTTTGAAGGTATAACCGTTTTAGCTCCTTCACCGGTATAACCACCCCATATTCCATTTACGTCCAAGGTAGGTCGTATACTGGTGCGTTCGTTGGTAGAATAACCTGTTTCACCATGAATATCAGAAATATCGATAGACTTTTTGTATTTATCCAAACTAAATGGAGCCTTAGCCATTTCCGCCCTTTCTTCTTGAGACAATTCAATTACATCATCGTAAAAACCGGGAATGGTAATGTGATTATTTTCATCCTTCAACTTAGCAATCATCTCGCAAAGTATGTTTATTGGATTGGCTACTGCCCCGCCATAAAGACCAGAATGTAAATCGCGGTTAGGACCGGTCACTTCCACTTCCAGGTAGCTTAATCCGCGTAAACCTACAGTAACAGAGGGCACATCGTTGGCAATTATTCCGGTATCGGAAATTAAGATAACATCAGCTTTTAACTTTTCTTTATTGGCATTTACATAAACACCCAGATTTTCAGAACCAACCTCTTCTTCCCCCTCTATCATAAACTTAACATTACAGGCAAGGGAATTGGTTTTCATCATCAATTCAAAGGCCTTAACATGCATATACATCTGACCCTTATCATCGCATGAACCACGCGCAAAAATAGCCCCTTCAGGATGAATTTCTGTTTTTTTAATTACCGGCTCAAATGGAGGCGAATCCCATAAATCGATTGGATCAGGAGGCTGAACATCATAATGGCCATATACCAAAACGGTTGGAAGCGATGGATCAACCATTTTTTCGCCATAAACAATTGGATACCCTGCTGTTGAACAAACTTCAACATGATCAGCACCAGCTTCTATCAATCGTTTTTTTACTTCTTCAGCAGTTTTTAAAACATCACCTTTGTATTTAGGATCAGCACTTACAGATGGTATGCGAAGCAAATCCATTAATTCATTTAAAAATCTTTCCTTATTATCTGTGATGTAGTCGTTTATTCTATCCATGCTATGGTTTTTAAGTGTTTGTACAAAGTTATTAAATTGAGGCTAAAATAAAAAACGGGTTAATGGATCTTATGGATTAACGAGTTTATAAGTAATCTTGAATCAAAAGAAAATCCCGTTTGAATTTCTTCAAACGGGATGCATTCTTTTCTATTTAAAGCTATTATGCGTCAATTTTAGCGTATTTGGCATTTTTCTCGATGAAATCTCTTCTTGGCGGAACATCGTCCCCCATAAGCATAGAGAAAATTCTATCGGCCTCGGCAGCACTGTCGATGGTTACCTGTCTTAATGTTCTGGTTTCCGGATTCATGGTTGTTGACCACAATTGCTCCGCGTTCATCTCTCCAAGACCTTTATATCGTTGAATTCCTATGCCAGAATCTTTTCCGCCACCTATGTCAAGTATTGCTTTTAGACGCTCTTCTTCATTCCAGCAATATCTTTGTTCTTTTCCTTTTTTAACCAAATAAAGTGGAGGTGTTGCGATATAAACATAACCACTTTCTATAAGTTCTTTCATATGTCGGAAATAGAAAGTAAGGATAAGCGTAGTGATGTGGCTACCATCCACATCGGCATCACACATGATGATGATCTTATGATACCTGAGCTTGTTTATGTTTAATGCTTTGCTGTCTTCTTCAGTTCCAATAGTTACACCAAGAGCAGTATAAATGTTTTTTATCTCTTCATTGTCAAAAATACGATGCTGCATGGCTTTTTCAACGTTCAATATTTTACCACGAAGAGGCAAAATAGCTTGAAACTTTCTATCTCTACCTTGTTTGGCAGTGCCACCAGCGGAGTCACCCTCTACCAGATATACCTCACAAAGAGCCGGGTCGCGTTCAGAACAATCAGAAAGTTTACCGGGAAGTCCAGAGCCGCTCATTACGCTTTTTCTCTGCACCATCTCTCTTGCCTTGCGGGCAGCATGACGAGCGGTAGCAGCTAATATAACCTTGTCGACAATAGTTTTTGCCTCTCTAGGATGTTCTTCCAAGTAGTTGATTAGCATTTCACCAACAGCCTGATCAACAGCACCCATAACTTCATTATTACCTAACTTAGTTTTGGTTTGTCCTTCAAACTGAGGTTCTGCAACCTTAACAGAGATAACAGCCGTTAAACCTTCACGGAAATCATCGCCATTAATATCAAACTTCAACTTGGATAAGAAACCTTGTTTTTCAGCATAGGTTTTTAAAGTTCTAGTTAAAGCCCTTCTAAAACCGGCAAGATGAGTTCCACCCTCGTGGGTATTGATATTATTTACGTATGAATGAATATTTTCGGTATAGGAAGTATTGTATTGCATGGAAACCTCAACAGGGATACCGGCTTTTTCACCATCCATATAAATGGGAGCGTCAATTAAAGTTTCGCGGGTACCATCAAGATATTTTATAAACTCCTTTAAACCTTCGTCTGAATAAAATTTTTCAGTAATTAGATTACCATCGTCATCCAAATTTCTTCTATCAGAAATACTTAGATTAATTCCTTTATTCAAATATGAAAGTTCACGTAAACGAGAAGCAAGCGTATCGTATTGATAATCTGTTGTAGTAAAAATAGAATCATCCGGCTTAAAGGTAACTGTTGTACCTCTTCTATCAGTAGTACCAACTTGCTTAACTGGATACAAAGGTTTACCTATTTGATACTCTTGTTGGTAAAGTTTACCATCGCGATGAACCTCTACTTTTAAATCGGTAGACAGGGCATTAACGCAGGAAACACCCACACCATGAAGACCCCCGGAAACTTTATAAGAATCCTTGTCGAACTTACCACCGGCATGAAGTACCGTCATAACGACTTCCAAAGCGGATCTTTTCTCTTTGGCATGCATATCAACAGGAATACCACGCCCGTCGTCAACAACGGTTATGGAATTATCTTCATTTATAAATACATTAATATTTTTGCAATGACCGGCCATTGCCTCATCAATGGAGTTGTCAACAACTTCGTAAACCAAATGATGTAAACCCTTAACCCCAATATCTCCGATATACATCGCAGGTCTTTTTCTAACGGCTTCCAAACCTTCAAGCACCTGAATACTATCAGCAGAATAACTCTGATCTTTAATGTTTTCGTTATCTATATCACTCATTTTTAACTCGTTTATTTATTATAAATACTAAACAAATATAACCAAATATGGTTCTTAAAAAAGCATCGAAAGAGCTTAAAAAAGAGGTTTTATCAACATATAATTAACACAAAAGACAAGTAGAGAAAACACTTGATATGAGAGCTTATTTAAGCCTGTTTAAGATGTCTTCCATCAAATCCAACTGCATCTGTTGAATTTCCAGAAGCCTTTGATTTTGCTGAATAAGCAAGTGATCAATTTTTTCATGTAGTAACCTGATTTCCAATTCAGCCTTGAGGTTTATTTTATAATCATGCTCGGATCTGCTCCTATCCTTAGTCTCCTTTCGGTTTTGACTCATCATGATTATAGGCGCCTGAATAGCTGCCAAGGTAGATAAAATAAGATTAAGAAGAATGAAAGGATAAGGATCAAAGATCTTAGTTAACAATCCAAAAATATTAACGCCAATCCACAGAATCAAAAAAGAGAAGAAGAAGATTATAAAAGTCCAGCTGCCACCAAATTCCGCAATTTTATCTGCCGCGCGTTCACCAAAAGTCGCATATTGGGCAAAATCAGGTTCAATATTGGATGTTAAAACCTCATTTTCCTGAATACTTTTAATAACTTCCTTTTCAATTACTGACAATTCTCCCAACTCCTCATTAAGCAGAATTTCAAGATATTTTTTTCG
Source organism: Bacteroidota bacterium (assembly GCA_947462515.1). Classification (GTDB taxonomy): domain Bacteria; phylum Bacteroidota; class Bacteroidia; order JACCXN01; family JACCXN01; genus CANHPJ01. Next base: position 4,325 of record CANHPJ010000035.1, read on the forward strand.
ATATTTTTTTAATTCGGGGTAGCAAATATTACTTTCCTGATCGAATTGTGGATACTCAGATTTTATTAAGTCGAAAAGTTTAGGACGAAGATACTTACCTTTAAGAAGGTCTTTTTCTGAATACTCAACACCGGTAATATCGCATTTTGGCATCCAGTTAAGTTTTGGAAAGCTTTAAAAAGAATAGGTGAAGCCACCAATTAAATTAAATCGCTGCAGCGGATAATTATTCCACTGGGCATATTTAACTGCACCTAAATTGTTAAAATTAACAAACACAGAAAGTCTTTTGGTATATCTATACTCACCTCCAATATTTAAATCAACATATTGCTTTAATGTAACCGGAAATGGACTTCTAACAATCGGATCAGAACCCTCGTAATAATTTAAACCTTTTCGTGCATTTTGATAGAAGAAATCGGCCTTAACGATGATTTTGTCCCTTAAATTATATTGCCCGGTAAAAGAAAGCTCAAGTGTTGGTTTATGCCATGGGTACAATAAATTTGTAAGCACATATTTATAATAATCTGCCTTGGCCAAAAGTCTTAACTTTTCATTTTTCTGATAGCTTAACTCTCCATGCCAGTTTGTTAATTTAACATCGTCGTATACCAACAGGAATTTGTTTTGCAATACCGAAGTATTTTGATTCACAAAAAAAGCCATATTACTAATGTTATGATATGAAACACTAGTATTGAAAGAAACAGCAGAACTAAGGCTTCCACGAATACCTCCATAATATTTGCATTTTAAAAAATCATTAGAATGCGTATTCTCTAAGTAAGAAAAAGAATTCAAGAACGGATTCTTTTCAACCATCTTTTTATAACTATTACGTTCAACGTTTCCATCTATTCCAACATAGGGAATTATAATATTATCAATAACATTATAGTTAAAATCAACACTTGGATAAAAATGCACCAAGGTACCTGCTGTATTTGTTTCAGTATACAAAAGCAAACCTGCTTTTACCTGCCAGTTTTTACCGGCAGATTTAACATTTGGGTTTAACTTTATAATATTATTGAAATTAGTATCAAGCGAGGTAGTATTATAATAATAGTCATTAGAAAAATTCACGCCAAAAATTTCCTTACCATAAACCTTACTGATGTTTGCTTCGGCATTGACATTATTTTCTCTGGCATCAAATAAATCCCTTAGGTTATAATATTTCAAAGCCACAGCATAATTAATTTCTGAAGTATCTAGATTATTAGATGAAAATGAAGCATTTCCAGAAAAAGCATTGAACCGCTGACGGGTTAAATCTTTAGGCAAATCAATCAACTTAGAATTATAACCATAATAATTGACCACATTTCTATCATATTCAAAACCACCATCTATGGTGTAATTATCTATAAAATATTTACCCGAAACATTTAAATTATTTTTACTGTAGGCACTATTGCTCATGGTGTCATTTAAACTCCCCGAAGAGGATAAGTGCTTATAATTAGCACTGTATAGATATTCCTTCGACCTTAAACTATTGAATGACAAATCAAGCAAGGGAGTATTGTAATTACCAAGACCACCTTTTACATGTGTTCTATAGAGTTTTACCAAAGGCTCTCCTTTCATTTTTGCAGGAGCAATAGGCTCGATCTGAAAACTGGAGTTCACCTTCTTCTCAATAAAAGAATATTTATTAATAGGTATTTTTTTTGTGGAATCTATGATATTGGGAGATGAAGAGATTTTAACCGCCTCCTTTATAACAGGGTTAAAAGATCCTTCAACGGTTTCTTCAACGTTTAAATCTTGATTATTTACCTGAGCTTTGCCCGAAAGATTCAAAAGTAGCATCAAGACAAAAATCAAAATATTGATCAAAAGCTGTTTAACTTTCATAGAATCCTCCTTTTATTATTAACTATTTACTCTTCTTCAAAAAGTTTATTATCGTGAATAGTTGGATCATTAAACTCTACCTCCAAAGGCTTTTCTTGGCTTACCGATTCTATTGCTTTTTCAGACTCTAAAATTATGTTTAGCTTTTGCTTTGCCTCGGCCAGAAGATCAGCCCCGGTATAATTCTCGATAATACTGTTCAGAGTAGCTTTAGCCTGAAAATTATCATTAATAGCCACGTAATTATCTGATAATAAGATGAACGCTTTGGCTAACCAATAATCATAAGAAGAAAACTTATCAGAAAATTCAAAAATGGTTTTCTCGCATTCAGGGAAATTTTTCTGTAAAAATCTAACGTATGCTTCATTAAACTTGGCCTCTGCACCTATCTCGGTTTTGGAATTGGCTGCCGCCAATTGAAACTTTGTTAAAGCAAGATCCAATTCATTATTTAATATTGCCGCTTTCCCTATTACAAGGTTTGCTTCAGGAAGTAAATCGGCAGAAACATTTTGAGTCAAAACCAATTTACTGGCAAACTTCTCTGCAATTTCAACCTTGTTTAATTTATAGTTAGCACGCATCGATCCAACTATGGCATCTAAAATATTAGATGGCAGTTCAGCCAAAACCTCCAGCTTTAGGTAATTTTGAGCAGCTGCTTCATATTTACCCATGGTGTATTGTATTTTACTTGCTTTTGCCAACGCCCTTTCGGTGAACACATTACCAGCCTGATTAATAACGTATAAAAAGTCAGTTAGAGCTCCTTCATAATCTTTTTCGGAGTATTTGCACTCACCAAGATAATAATGCGCGTTCAGCTGAAATAAGCCCTGAGGATATTTATCAAAATAGGTCAACAGATTTTTTTTGGCGTTTTTCAAATCTCCTTTCATGTAAAAGCTTTCAGCCGCCTCATAATAAGTAGAATCGAGCGAGGTGGAACTTATCCCTATAAATGACAAACCCTTAACAAAGGCATCATATTCCTCTACTTTACCTGTATTGACATAGATATTCTTTATCGCCGGCAAGGCCTCAAAGGCTTCATTTGTATTTGGATAGTCGCCAACAACTCTTCTTAATACATCCAAAGCCAGTTCATCTTGTTTATCGTTATAATAAACCAAACCCTGACGCACCAAAGCCTTACTTACATTGCTGCTTTGAGGATGATCAGCAATAACCATTTTAAAATACTTAAGCGCATTTTCACTTTCACCCAATGCCTGAAATGTTTTTCCGGTTTCAAACTTGGCATCATCTATAAAGGTGGAATTCGGGTGATTCTTAAGCAATTCGGATAGCGCTTCAATTTTAAGTTCATTTTTTCCTGTCAAGCCCAAACTAACCGCTTTTTGATAAAGAGCATAATCTGAATTCGATGTTCCATTTATGATTGCCTGGGCATAAAAATCCTGTGCATTATAAAAATCCTTGTTTATAAAATAGCAATCTGCAATGCGCAAAAGGGCGTCATTGTGTTTCTTTTGATCTTCTATTGGTTTAATGGTAGTGTATTTTCTAAACCATGAAATGGCTTCGGAATATTCTTTGGTAGTAAAATAAATATACCCCAGATTATAATTGGCAGAGAAATACTCCGCTAAAGCTGCGGCTCCGGGCTCAAACAGAAATGTTTTATAGTTTGTTACGGAGGCCTTAAACTCTTTCAGGTTAAAATTCGATTCTGCAATCCAATAGTAACATTGCGCATTAATATGTTTATCTTTTGGAAAAGTAAGGGCTTTTTCAAAATGAACAATCGCCTGGAGATAATTGCCGGAATGAAACAACTCGACAGCCCTACAATAGGCAACTTTTTGATATGCATATTCTAAATCTCTTGTTTTATCCGTTATCGCCTCGAGTGATATCAAGGCTTCCTTGTAATTTTTGGTGGTAAGAAAAGCGTTCAATAAATACTTATAAGCTTCATTGCTTCTTGCTGTACCCTTATAATCATTCAAGTACGTCTGCAATGCATCAATAGCCTCGTTAAAAGGATGATAGGAGAGCTCGTAGGTTAATTTGGCATAGTTAAAGTGTGCATCTTCCTTCAAATCTTTATCAAAATCATATTTTGCAACAGACTTATAAGTGTTTCGGGCAAAGTTTTTGTTGTCCAGCTTCAAATAGCAATCAGCTATAAGATATAAGGCATTTTGAGCCAACTTATCCTCATAAGAAGACAATTCCTTGAAATATTCAATGGCACTATTATACTCCCCGGACTTGTAGTAAGCATAGGCAAGCTGGTAATAATCCTCAGGAAGTAATTTTGCCTGCGTTTTAGCATACTGCTGCAGATATGAAATTGACTCCTTGTATTTTTGAGTTTTATAATACGACTCCCCTATCAATCGGGCAATCTCTGGAGCTCTTTTAGTATTGGAAGAATCTAACAAGGGTGGAGCATACTCCAAAACCATATCATAACGTTCCTGTAAAAAATAAATTTGGGCGATGTAATAAGGGACTACAGAAGAAAAATTATCATCGTTTATTAATTTAATAAAACCGCCAAAGGCGGTTTCATAATTTTTCTGCAAATAGGCAATGTGTGAGTAATAATAAATGGCCGGACCCTTAAATGGGGTTTCGACATCCTTAATTTCAAAAAACATTTTTGAGGCTTCTTCAAACCTCAGTTCTTCAAAGTAAGAATACCCAAGCTTAAAATAATATTCTGCCAGCTCATCTGTATTGAGGTCGTAAACATCGATTTTCTCAAGCCAATCAATGGCCTCCTTAAACTTCTTTCTTCTGAACTTAAATATTCCAAGATGAAAATATGCCGTTCTTAACTTATTGCTTTCAGGATAATTCTGTATAAATGCAAAAAGCAAGTCATCTGCATCTTTGCTGAATAAGTGAGCTGCGCAGATAGCTGCATAATAGTCTGAATTAACTTTTATTTCTGAAAAAATGGAATTATTATTTTTGGATGCCTTTATAAAAAGAGCCTGAGCTGCAGCATACTTCTCCTTATTAAATAACTCTAAACCTTTCTTATAATTCAAATCATTATCAGTATGCACTGATGTTTGCTGCCCTACAACGGCTCCGGCCATAATCAGCATACAAGCCAAAAACGCAATAGTAAGTGCAAGTTTGATTTTATTCATAAGCGTGCTTATTTATTCACGTCAAATATAAAACTGAAAAAAAAGCATAAGTTTTCAACAATTAACAAGTTATTAACCATTAATTGTTCATAGCTTAAACAAGATGCTCAAACCTCAAACTTTTGCTTTCATTGATTTTATTGACATCACATAAAAAAACAACAGAAAATAAAAAAAGTTGCGCATCAAATTTTCAAACATTTTGTTAAAAATTAGATCTTATCGATTGAGAATTTAATTGACCCAAAAAGCGAAAAAAAGCCTGTTTTTTTTTGAAAAAACAGGCTTTAAAAATCTAAAAATCAAATTATTAGACTTATTAAAAGTCATTTTCGATAAAGCTTTTTGAAAAACATTTATCTATAAGGATTAGTACATCTTATTTAATAATAAAACGAGAAGAAAATCATAGTTTTTTTGCTTTGTTCCAGAACACATCCATTTCGGCCAAAGTCATTTCGCTGAGCGATTTACCCAATTTTGATGCTTCCTCTTCTATATAGGTAAAGCGTTTAATAAATTTCTTATTCGTACGTTCCAAGGCATCTTCAGGATTTATTCCAATAAACCTCCCAAAATTAACAAGCGAAAAAATAACATCTCCAAACTCATCTTCCAG
>CANHPJ010000036.1 GCA_947462515.1 Bacteroidota bacterium
CTGGTTCTTTAACACTGGATCTGGCACTTGGTATTAATGGTTTGCCTAAAGGAAGAATAATTGAGATTTACGGACCTGAGTCATCAGGTAAAACAACTTTGGCTATTCATGCTATGGCAGAGGCTCAAAAGGCAGGAGGGATAGCTGCTTTTATCGATGCAGAGCATGCTTTTGATCGTTTGTATGCTCAGAAATTGGGTGTAGATACCGAGAATTTGTTAATCTCTCAGCCTGATAATGGAGAGCAAGCTTTAGAGATAACGGAAAATCTTATTCGTTCCGGGGCTATAGATATTATCATCATTGACTCAGTAGCTGCATTAACTCCTAAAAGTGAGATAGAAGGCGAAATGGGTGATTCTAAAATGGGCTTACAGGCTCGTTTGATGTCTCAGGCCTTAAGGAAATTGACATCTACCATAAGCAAGACTAATTGCTGCTGTATTTTCATCAATCAGTTGCGTGAAAAAATTGGAGTTATGTTTGGCAATCCCGAAACTACTACCGGTGGTAATGCTCTTAAATTTTACGCTTCTGTTCGTTTGGATATCAGAAGAATTGGACAGATTAAGGAAGGCGATTCTGTTATTGGTAACAGAACCCGAGTAAAGGTTATTAAAAATAAATTAGCTCCTCCTTTCCGTCAGGCAGAATTTGACATACTTTATGGTGAAGGCATCTCCAAAGTGGGTGAAATCATTGATTTAGGAGTAGAACAAAATGTAATCAAGAAAAGTGGCTCCTGGTTCAGCTATGGCGAAACTAAGTTGGGTCAAGGCAGAGATGCTGTAAAACAGTTAATGTTGGATAATCAAGAAATGTCTGAAGAGGTTGAAAATAAGATAAAAGAAGCCTTAAAAGTGCTTAACTAGTTTTGTTTTTTCTCCCGTAAAATCCTGTTGAATTTGATGATGCGGTTTCTTGAAAAATATATTTTGCTATAATTAGCAGATTTTTTTTAATTTAAGCCTCAAGTAATTACTTGGGGCTTATTTAATAAATAACAGATATAAATGCGATTGTTTAGTAATTTTTTTTTGGTACTTGGGGTATACTCTGTTTTGTTTTGTTCCTGCTCTAATCAGAGTAAGAATGAAAATAATGAAAACGTGCAGGTATCAGATACGCTCAAAAACACAAAGGATACTGCGTGGATTAATATTAATGAGCAAATAAAGAAAAATCCGGCCGATTTAAGCCTTTTTCACCGAAGGGCAAAATACTTGTTTGATCGGGGAGAGATTAATGGAGCTATTGCAGATATGCATCGTATTATAAAGCTTGATAGCAGTAAAAGTGAGTATTTTTTAACTCTGGCCGAAATACTATTGGTAACCGGAAACGGAGGCGGTGTTAAACAAGCTTTGGATAAGTGTATTACACTCGATCCTAAAAATGTGCAGGGTCATCTTAAAATGGCAGAATTCCGCATGCTTACCGATGATTTTAAAGGATGTTTAAAAGACCTTGATGAAGCCTTAAAGATTGATAAATACAATGCCAAAGCATATTTTATTAAAGGAATGGCTTTTAAAAATATTGGGGATACAGCTAAAGCAGTTTCCAGCTTTCAAACTACCGTAGAGCAAGACCCCGAATATTATCATGCTTATATGCAACTCGGCCTTATATATGCAGCTGTTAAAAATAATTTCGCTATTGATTATTTTAAAAGTGCTGTAAAGAATAATCCTAAAAGTATTGAAGCGTATTATGCATTAGGGATGTTTTATCAGGAAAATGATATGCCTGAGTTAGCTTTGGCATCTTACGATGCAATACTTAAAATTGATGCTTCCTATAAAAATGCCCATTTTAATAAGGGCTTCGTCTATTCTGAATATTTGAACAATTTTTCAAAGGCGCTGCTTAATTATAATGATGCCATTAAATATGCCCCTGACTATGTGGAGGCCTACTATCAAAGAGGCTTTACTTATGAAAGGATGAAAAATATAAACCAAGCTTCTTCAGACTATAAGCAGGCTCTTAAAATTAATCCAACTTATACATTGGCAGCCAGGGGCTTGGAACGAATCGATTAATTCGATGCTGATTTGAAGGTGTTTTTTGGATTACATCGTTTTTACTTTGGTATTGAAATTCAAGTTTTTGAAAGCAAATTGATAGCTTTTTGTGACTGTTATTCTATTAAAAGTTACCTGGATTTGTTAAAGTTTTAGATGTAATAGACAAAAAGTAGGCTTTTTGTTTTTGCAATATTTTATCTTAGTTAAAATCTGTTTTTTAACAAAAACACCGAAAATAGGCATGGTTTTTTATTCGTATATTTGAATATAGACTTCAAATAATAAGCCAATGCCATACCTTGATCCAAAAAACGATTTAACATTTAAAAAGATATTTGGTCAACATCCACATTTGCTGAAAAGCTTCCTGAACTCGGTTATGCCATTTAACAAGGGAGAGGAAATCGCAACCCTTGAATATCTCCCTGCCGAGCTAGTGCCTGAAATACCTCTGTTCAAAAATTCCATTGTTGATGTAAGATGTATAGATAATAATGGTCGGCAATTTATTGTGGAAATGCAAATGCTTTGGACCGACAGTTTCAAGAGCAGGGTTTTGTTTAACGCTTCTAAAGCATATATAAAGCAATTAGGAAAAGGCATAAAATATAACGGCTTGCAGCCGGTTTATTCCCTGAATATTGTAAATGAAAATTTTGAAAGCAAACTTGAAAATTTTTTGCATCATTATAAAATTGTTCATACACAAGATTCAGGTAGTGTTATTGAGGGATTGGAGTTTGTTTTTATCGAACTCCCGAAATTTAAAGCTAAGAAGTTAAGTGATAAAAAACTGGAGGTTTTGTGGTTAAGGTTTTTATCTGAAATTGAGGATCATCAGGAAATAATACCGCAGGATTTCTTGAACACTCCTGAAATAAAAGAGGCTTCGGATTTAATTCTTGAAAGCAGTTATACCAAGGCTGAACTCGAAACGTATGACAAATACTGGGATTATGTGAGTACCGAAAAAACTATTATAGCCGATTCCTATAATGATGGACTTGAAAATGGGAAAATAGAGGTTGCAAAAAAACTACTATTATTGGGCATATCTATTGACTTAATAAGTAAGTCGACAGGGCTTACGCAACAAGAAATTAACAATTTATAATGAAGTTAAAGTATAATTAAGTGGGGTTTAATCTATGATTTCTAAACTGGTTTCATGATGTAATAAAAAAGCCTAGTAAATAAATTGGAAATTAAATAATAAATAATGGCAGTATTTTGTCCTCTTTAACATGACATCTGAAAATTAGGAAATGTTTCGCCCTTTAACTGTAAATTTGAATGCCTTAATGTTTTATATGTTAATATTGATTTTCTCCGAAAAAACACACCTCTCATTATATATTCAAAATAATTTAAATACACTTAAAATAATCAAAAGGTTCAAGGCAATCGCAGCATTTGTAAAGCGATTTGCATGCAGTGGAACCAAATTGGCTTACCAGTTCGGTGTTTGATGAATGGCATTGAGGGCATGAAACAATTTTCCTTTCTCCAAAGAGAACGCTTTTGTCTTGAGTTGTTTTTTCTGGTGGAGCAATGCCGTAGTCTCGGAGTTTTATTTTCGCCTCTTCCGGTATCCAGTCTGTAGTCCATGCTGGAGAATATACAGTGTTTACCTTAATGTCTTTGCCGGTTTCTTCATAAAGTGTTGTTATAATTTGATCCTCAATCATTTTCATGGCCGGACAGCCTGAATAGGTTGGTGTAATGGTTACAATAATCTCTTCTGTTTTAATGTCAAGTTCTCTTATAACACCTAAGTCGGTTATGTTTAATACGGGTATCTCCGGGTCAGGAATCTTAGCCAGCAATTTTAGTAGAGAATCTCTTGTAATTTCGTTTTTCATGAGGTGTCGTAAAAAAACAAAAGCCTTTTCAGGCCTTTGTTTTTAATTAATATTTTTTACCAGTTACATCCCGGGTAGGATCTATTTACATGTTGCATTTCTGCTAATAAATAACCCAAGTGTTCCGTGTGTTTGCCTTGTCTGCTTCCTGTATTCATGAAGCTATTTGTAGGTATGGTTAAGGTAGCCTGTTCAAATATTTCAGAAACCTTGTCCATCCATTTTGATTTTACATCAGATAGGTTGACAGCAATTCCTGAATTGACAAGCATTGTATCAACCTCGTCCATTTCAAAAAACTCATGGGTAAACCTCCAAAGGTTATCCAGTGCATTTTGAGTTCTATTGTGGCTCTCTTCTGTTCCGTCGCCTAATCTCAATATCCATTGGCTGCTGTGACGCAGGTGATAACTGATTTCTTTTAATGATTTTTCTGCAATTCCAGAAATTGTACTGTCTTTGCTTTTGGTAAGCTCAGTATAAAGGTAAAAGCTGTAGGCATCAAACAAAAATTGCCTTACTATGGTAGATGCATAGTCTCCATTAGGCTGTTCGGTTATCAATAAATTTCTGAATTGACGCTCATTTCTAACATAAGCTAAATCATCTTCCGAGCGATTGTTTCCTTCAACTTCGGCGGCATATTTCAGCAGCGATGTTGATCTGCCAACAAAGTCGAGCGCAATATTAATAAGTGCTATATCCTCTTCCAGTATAGGTCCATGACCACACCACTCAGAAAGTCGGTGGCCTAATATCAGACTCGAGTCACCAAGCCTGAGGCAATATTCAAATAAAGCGTCTTTTTCAGTCATTTTTTTTAATTTTTATCTGATAAATATTTTAGTCATTTGGCTATGAAAGTCTGTGACATAAAAGTCAATATCAAATTTTTAATTATAAATGTTTAACACCTTCAGGTATTTTATAAAAAGTAGGATGACGGTAAGGCTTGTCATTAGACGGTTCAAAGAAAGAACCCATGTCTTCCGGACTAGAGGCCGATATTTGATTAGAAGGAACAACCCATATGCTTATTCCTTCGCTTCTTCTGGTATATACATCCCTTGCGTTTTGTATTGCCATTTCTGCATCAGCAGCATGAACGTTACCAACATGTTTGTGAGAAATGCCGGGATTTGCTTGAATAAAGACTTCCCATAAAGGCCATTGGGTATCTGTTGTATTAGTCATATTTGTTTTCTATTGTTTTTTTTTATCAGGCAGTTACCTCTTGTTCTTTTCTTTTTTTAGCATAGGCCAGAGCTGCTTCGCGCACCCACTGACCGTTTCTATCGGCATCAACACGCGTCTGTAAACGTTCTTTGTTACAAGGGCCGTTTCCTTTAATTACGTTAAAAAATTCATCCCAGTTTATAGGGCCATGTTCATAATGACCAGTTTCTGTATTGAATTTCAAGTCTTTATCCGGAATGGTTAATCCAAGGAAATCAGCTTGAGGAACAGTTCTGTCAATAAAACGTTGTCTGATGGCATCATTGCTCTCCAGTTTCACTTTCCATTTCATTAGGTCGTCTGAGTTAACAGATTCGGCATCAGAAGGCCCGAGCATGCTTATAGATGGCCACCACCATCGGTTTAGTGAATCTTGAGCCATTTCTTTTTGTTCTGGTGTCCCGTTGCAAAGCGAGAGCATGATTTCGTATCCTTGACGGTTATGAAAACTTTCTTCTTTACAGATTTTTACCATTGCCCGGCTATATGGTCCGTAGGATCCTCTTGCAAGCATCGTTTGGTTCATAATGGCTGCACCATCTACCAGCCAGCCTATTGCCCCAATGTCTGCCCAGGTAAGGGTAGGGTAGTTGAATATGCTGGAGTATTTGGCTTTACCGGTATGCAGTTGGTTTAGTAGTTCTTTTCGATCAATACCTAAGGTTTCTGCGGCACTATAAAGATATAGTCCGTGGCCGGCTTCATCCTGAACTTTTGATAATAAAATGGCTTTTCTTCTCAAGCTTGGAGCTCTTGTTATCCAGTTGCCCTCTGGTAGCATTCCAACTATTTCAGAATGTGCATGTTGAGACATCATTCTTATAAGCTGTAGCCTGTATTTTTCGGGCATCCAATCTTTGGGCTCAATTTTTAAGCCTTTATCAATCTTAGCCTGAAATTCTTCGAGTCTTTTAAGGTCTTCCATTTATGATGTTTTAAATTGGACAAATCAATACACAAGTATACTAAATTTATCCCTTATTTTCAAGTCCTATTCCAGTTGATTTTATCCTTTGTTTTGTTAATTGGTTTTTTGCTTCGAAATTAAATGATCCCACAATTAAACGAAATGATTATTCTCAGGATTTACAATTCATTAAAACAAAAAAAACACGAAAATGATTCGTGTTTTTTTAACTTTTTTTTGATTTTGGGATTATCTACCCTGATCGTAATTTACAACAACTATAGGGGTTAATGGCCTTGATTGGCATGTTAGAATAAAGCCTTCTTCTACTTCAGATTCGAGAAGTGCATAATTTACAACCATTTCAACTTTTCCTTCAATGAGCTTGGCTCGGCAGGTACAGCATGATCCTGCTCTGCAGGCGTAAGGCGCATCTATGTTGGCATCCAGAGCCTTGTCTAAAATGAAATCATCAGCACCCAATTCCATGGTTTTTTCATCGCCATCGCAAATAATAGTAACCATGCTTTTAAATGTTTCGTTACCAACCGATGCTTTCGAAACTATTTCCGAGGTGTCTGTAGGAGCAGAGAAGTACTCCAAATGCACACTAGTCTTATTTATGTTAAGGTTGTTAAGTGTTTGTTCTATGTTTTGCATCATGCCGGTAGGTCCGCAAATGAAATACTCATTTTGCTCTGCAGGGTTTACAAATCTCTTAACAAGTTCTGTTGTTTTTTCAAGTGTCATTATACCTTGAAACAATGAATCAGCAATGTTTCCTTGATCAAGGATATGATGAACTTTTAACCTGTCCGAAAACTGGTTTTCAAGTGATTCTATCTTTGTTTTAAAGATTATTGCCTCTGCGTTTTGGTTGGCATAGAATAAAATAACCTTACTTTTAGGTTCCGCATGCAAAGCTGTTTTTAAAATAGAAAGCATTGGCGTAATACCGCTGCCACCGGCGAACAAAACATAAGTTTTTTGGTTTGAGGGATTCATCTCCGAATAAAAATTTCCCATAGGAGGCATTACCTCAATGGTATCTCCTGCTTTAATCTTTTCGTTGATAAAAGTCGATACACGGCCCTCTTTTACTTTTTTAATAGCCACTCTTAATTCGCTGTCAATATTCGGACTGGTGCAAATTGAATAGGATCTTCTGAGCTCCTGTCCGTTCACATGCAATTTAAGGGTAAGGTATTGCCCTTGTTTGTATTGAAATTTTTCTTTTAAGTCAGTTGGAATGTTAAAGCCAATAGAAACGCTTTCAGCTGTTTCTCTGGTTACATCGGTGATGTTAAGTGGGTAAAATTTTGTCATTTTATTGCTTTAATTAAATGGAAGTGCAAAATTAAAATTATAAAACATAAAATCTAATTATTATTTATAAGTTTGATTTAGGAAGATTTTTATCAGGCAGTTTTTAGCTTGAATCCATACTGCCTTTAAATCAGGTTTTTGTTAAATTTGTCTAAAACAACGCAAAAAAAATATTTTTATGCCCCGAAGTAAATTTTTCATGATATCCATTTTTATTTCTTTGTTATTCAGTCCTTTTTTGAGTTTTGCTCAGGATGAAAATTCCGGTATGGTTCCAAATAAGCCATTTGTGAAGCAGCCAGAGCCGATGATTGACATTACCAATAAATTGTTTCTTGGCGGTAATGTAGGGTTTCAGGCAGGCGCAGCATCCACTTCGGTATACCTGGCTCCAATGTTGGGTTATAAGCTGTCCGATGATGTTATGGTAGGGGTAGGGTCGAGTTATCTTTATTTAAGGCAGAGAATAGTAAGTCCAACATACAATGAACTTTTTTCAACGCATGTTTTCGGAGGCAGTGTTTTTGCCCGTTATTTTGTTTTTGAAAATATGTTTGCGCATGCTGAATATGAGATGCTTAATTTATCAACCTATGATTCTTTCAATAGCAGAAAAAATATAGGTAGCCTTTTGGCGGGGGGCGGATATATGCAACAAATTGGGGAGCATTTTGCTACCAATTTTTCTGTTTTGTGGGCTTTCAATCAGTCTGCTTATTCTCCTTACAATAGTCCTTTGGTTATAAGACCGGGGTTTTTTTATGTTTTTTGAGAGCTTCTCCGATAAAAAACAGATCTAACGTTTATTAATTAAAAGATGAATTTTTCCATTACCGGTAATATAGTTGATGTTGTTAACCAAGCGATTTTTCAGGGTGAGGTTTTTATAAAAGATGGAATTATTGAAAAAATTGAACGTAAGCCAATCAATTCCAGCAGGTTTATCATTCCTGGGTTCGTAGATGCTCATATTCATATAGAGAGTTCCATGTTGATTCCCTCCGAGTTTGCTCGTTTGGCTGTGGTGCATGGAACTGTTGCCACTGTTTCAGATCCTCATGAAATTGCTAATGTGCTTGGTGTTGCCGGTGTAAGATATATGATAGACAATGGAAAAAAAGTTCCATTTAAATTTAATTTCGGTGCTCCATCCTGTGTGCCGGCCACTAAATTTGAAACCGCCGGAGCAGAGGTTGATGTTGCAGAAATTGAAGCGCTTATGCAGCTGGACGAAATAAAATACCTGGCTGAAATGATGAACTTTCCGGGCGTATTGTTTCAGGATCCTCAAGTTATTGCAAAGCTTGCTGCAGCTAAAAAATATAAAAAACCCATCGACGGGCATGCTCCAGGATTAATGGGCGACGAGGCAAGAAAATATATAGAAGCAGGCATAAGTACTGATCATGAATGTTTTACCAAAGAAGAAGCCCTTCATAAGTTGAAATTAGGAATGAAAATACTGATAAGAGAGGGCAGCGCCGCTAAAAACTTTGACGCTTTAATTTCTCTTTTGGATGAATATCCTGATATGATTATGTTTTGTTCCGATGATAAGCATCCCAATGAATTGGCATTAGGCCACATGAATGAAATTGCAGCAAGGGCTGTCAGTTACGGTATTGATGCCATGAAGGTTTTAAGGGCATTAAGTTATAATCCTGTTAAGCACTATAATTTAAATGTTGGCTTATTGCAAGAGGGTGATCCCGCCGATTTTATTGTGGTTAGTGATTTGACAGATTTTAATGTACAGCAAACCTTTATTGGCGGAATATTGGTAGCTTCTAATAATGAAAGTCATATTTTGCCTGTAGATGAGCAGGTAGTAAATAAATTTGAGTGCAATAAAATAACTGAAAAAGATCTTGAAATAATTCCCTTGTCAAACCAAGTAAGGGTAATAGAAGCGCTTGAGGGACAACTTATAACACAAGAAATAAAAAAGGATATAAAAAATTTGTCCGAAAATCTCCAGTCTATGGTTGAAGATGATGTTTTAAAACTAGTAGTAGTTAATAGATATCAAGCTTCAAAACCTGCTGTTGCTTTTGTTAAAAATTTCGGCTTAAAAAGTGGAGCTATTGCCTCGAGCGTAGCTCACGATAGTCATAATATAATAGCAGTTGGAGTTAGTGATGAAGAGATAGTACGAGCTGTAAATTTAATTATTGATAAACAGGGTGGTGTTTCTTATAGCAATGCCCTAGAGAATCTTGTTTTGCCTCTTCCAGTGGCCGGATTAATGAGTAATCAGGATGGTTATAAGGTAGCCAAAGAGTATGAAATGCTTGATTGCAAAGCCAAAGAATCGGGTGCTAGACTGGCAGCCCCATATATGACATTGTCATTTTTGGCTCTTCTTGTTATTCCTGAACTAAAATTAAGCGATAAAGGTTTATTTGATGGTAAAGCTTTTGGATTTACTTCTCTTTTTGTTTAAATCAAAGCC
>CANHPJ010000037.1 GCA_947462515.1 Bacteroidota bacterium
AGTTATTTAAACTATTTTTCTCAAATATTTACCCTTTATCCATTTCATAAAGAAAAATACGGACATTGCCTGGCGCCCATAGGCGGTGGTATGGAGCATCAAACTATGACCACTTTGGGAATGGTTAACGATCAATTGATTGCGCATGAACTGGCACATCAATGGTGGGGTAATCATGTTACTTATTCTTCGTGGAAAGATGTATGGCTGAGTGAGGGTTTTGCCACCTATTCGGAATATTTGATGTTGGAAAAGCTGAATCCCGGGACGGAGGTTCAAAAATTAAAAGGGTTTCAAAATAATACATTGTTACAAAAAGACGGCAGTGTATGTGTTAAAGATACCCTAAATGCTTCGAGTATTTTCTCCAGAAGGTTTACCTATGATAAAGGTGCTGCCATCATTCATATTCTTCGTTATATTATTAATAATGATTCCTTGTTTTTTGGCGGTTTAAAAGCCTATCAAACTAAGTTTTCGCACAGTACGGCAAGTGTTTTGGAATTTAAGCAGGTGATGGAAGCAGTTGCCAAAGTTGATTTAACCGATTTTTTTAATCAGTGGTTTTATGGTGAGGGCTATCCTACTTATTCTGCCAAGCTTATAGATGATAATCAAGGCAAAAGGCTTTTTATCTCTCACCGCGGTTCATCATCCAAAACGACTCTTTTTACCAACCCTATTGATATAAGTTTTACACGAAAAAATAATTTGTCGGATACTACCATTCGATTTGATATTAATTCAAACAGGGAGGTTTTTGATTTTTCTGATGCCCTTCAATTAAGCGCAACTAAAACCATCGATCCTAAATCTTATATTTTACGCAAGACAGAAACATTTACTTCTGTGGTCGAAAATCAAATCGATGCGCCAGCTATTTATCCTAATCCTACTCATGATTATCTGTGTGTCGATATGGAAAAGCCGGGAGTTTATTTCATTCAGATTTATGATATGTCAGGGAAATTGGTTTTGGAACGTACCGCTGGTCAAAACATAAAAATAAATGTTACCATGCTGGCAAAGGGTTTATACAGTATGCTTGTTAAATCAGATAATACAGCGTATTCGTATAAAATTATGCATGAGTAAATTAAATTTTCTGACTGATTTTATAGGGATTAATCAGGATTTTTTGAGTAATAGACTTTTGTATTCGGATATGGCTATTTTAGTCAAGTTGATATTTTAATGCTCAACTTTTTTAAATTTTTAAGTTAAAATAACCCCTGCTTCTTAGAGATTTAACTAGGCTAGGATTTGCGATTGAAACTTTAATTCAGCTTTGTTTTAGCCTCAAAAAATCATGACTTATATCTGTTTTTTATAAAAGCTGAAGTTAAAACAGATGGATAGCAGTAATTTTAATGAAATGAAAGATAAATTTTCGGAACAAAAATAGCGAGTCCTATAATACATGCCGTTATGGCTGCAATCAATACTGCTCCGGCAGCAATATCTTTCACTTTTCCTGCTTTTTCATTGTAAGAGGGAGATACTAGGTCTGTTAAATATTCAATAGCAGTATTCAAAGCCTCCGCTGTAAATACTAATCCGATTGCAAAAATTAACATACACCACTCCATAATATCCACATGATAAAGATTTCCCATTATAATTACCAGCAGCGCTGCTGAGAGATGAATCCAAGCATTATGTTGGGTTTTTAAAAATGTTTTTACTCCGCTTACAGCATAGCTAAAACTTTTAACCCGCTTTGAAATTTTAAATTGGTTTTGTTCTTTAGTATCCATAAAATGGGTTTATGAGCAAATAACTTAGTCCAAAAAAAGCATAATAAATATCATTACTGCATTCACAGTATTTTCATTATCATACAAATAAAATGTTTATTTGTTAAAAATGTTTAAAATCCGGAACTTAAAAAATATTCTCAAATACTTTTTTAATTCAAAGTTCTATGGTCGGTAAGGTCTTCTTATTTTTTTTAATCTATTGATTAATAATATCAATCCGGTTAATACCATGGCCTCACCAATGGCAAAAATAACCCAACTGAAATTCTCTGTAATATCTTTTATATTGTTGTTTGTCAAAGCATATGGCAAATGCATATTACTCCTACTGGTTATAAAATTCTGCATTATTTCTTTCAATGAACCGGCAGTAAAGGATAATATGAGCAGAATGGATCCCAAAATCAGATATATCCATTCGCTTAAATTTATTTTATTCAAAGTTTTCTTTTGACTGAAATACATAATAACAAAGCTCAAGAGAATCATGGTCAGAGAGATAATACAGGGCGCAAGCACAGGGCCAATCCATGGTATTGGAATCAAGAATAAAATGTCCCAGCTCAAAAGACTTTCAGGCCAATTAATCATGATTTTCAAAAAACAATAGTATGAAATGTCCCATATTCCAAAGCATAAAAGAAAATAGGCCAGTTTTCTATAAAAGGTGATGGCGGATAAATTACTAATAGTGGTAAGGATAGCCAGTGTAGAAATTTCCCTTAATATTTCTGTTCTTAAAATGTTCAAATCGAAATTAACCATTGGGAAAGTGAATCCTGATGGATAGTAAATTAAACGCAGATAAATAACTACAGCACACTCCAAAAATCCAAAAGAAATTGAAAATGCTATTAACCAAAGTAGTTTTTTTGTCGTTATCATATCTTAAAATAAAAATCCATGTAATTTGTAATGAAAACTACGTGCCGAATTTATTTTTAAGCTTCAATTTCAAAGGGTATTTTTTGCAAGGAGTATTTTTAGGGGAGCTTATATAAAGTACGAATAAAAACCAGGCTGTATAGCTCTCTTGATCAATAATATTTTTATTTTAATAAATAAAATAATACCTTTGTAGTCCTTTAAAATGAAGGAAAACTGTTTTGTCGGACAGTTCATAGTTTAATCAGCTTATCTACCGATGAGGATAAGTATAAAGAAAAAAGCCAAAATGGCAGAAAATCAAACTCCAGAAGTAGAAAATGCACAATTAGCTTTCGATTGGAACTCAATTGGAAAAAGACAAGATAACTATTCTGACTCTGAAAGAGGTAAGTTAGAAGACTTGTATTCACAAACTTTAAAAACGGTAGCAGAGCACGATGTGATGGATGGAACTGTTGTTGCTAAAAACAATAGAGAAGTTTTAGTTAACATAGGCTACAAATCAGACGGAATTGTATCTGTTTCTGAATTTCGTCACAATCCTGATTTAAAAGTTGGTGATATTGTTGAAGTTTATGTTGAGAAACAAGAAGATCAAAATGGACAGTTAATACTTTCTCACCGTAAGGCAAGATCATTAAAAGCTTGGGAGAGAATCAACAATGCTCTTGATAGCGATGTAATTCTTACCGGTTTAGTTAAATGCAGAACCAAAGGTGGACTTATCGTTGATGTTTTAGGTATAGAAGCATTCTTACCAGGATCTCAGATTGATGTTAAACCAATCAGAGACTATGACGTTTACGTTGGAAAAACTATGGAATTTAAAGTGGTTAAAATAAACCACGAATTTAAAAACGTAGTTGTTTCTCACAAAGCACTTATTGAGGAAGAATTAGAGCAACAGAAAAAAGAAATTATTTCTAAACTTGAAAAAGGTCAGGTTCTTGAAGGTACTGTTAAGAACATTACTTCTTACGGTGTATTTATTGATCTTGGTGGTGTTGATGGATTAATCCATATTACCGACCTTTCATGGGGTAGAATTAATCATCCTGAAGAAATTGTTCAGCTTGATCAAAAAATCAATGTGGTTATTCTTGATTTCGATAATGAGAAAAAGAGAATTGCTTTGGGCTTAAAACAACTTTCTGCTCATCCTTGGGAAGCTTTAAATACTGATTTAAAAGTTGGTGATAAAGTAAAAGGTAAAGTAGTTGTTATAGCTGATTACGGTGCATTTGTTGAAATTGCTCCAGGTGTAGAAGGTTTAATACACGTTTCTGAAATGTCATGGTCTCAGCACTTAAGAAGTGCTCAGGATTTCTTGAAAGTAGGAGATGAGTTAGATGCAGTTGTATTAACATTAGATAGAGATGACAGAAAAATGTCATTAGGTGTTAAGCAATTGATTCCTGATCCTTGGGCTGAAATTGAAAAAAGATACCCGGTAGGTTCTAAGCACGCTGGTGCTGTTAGAAACTTTACAAATTTCGGTGTATTCGTTGAACTTGAAGAAGGTGTTGATGGATTAATCCATATCTCCGATCTTTCTTGGTCTAAAAAAATTAAACATCCATCCGAATTTACAAAAATCGGTGATTCAATCGAAGCTGTAGTTTTAGAATTGGACATTGAAAACAGAAGATTAAGCCTTGGTCACAAACAAGTGGAAGAAAATCCTTGGGATGTATTCGAATCAATCTTTACTGAAGGATCAATACATGAAGGTACTATCACTTCTATGAATGATAAAGGTGCTGTTGTTAACTTACCTTATGGTGTTGAAGGATTTGCTCCTACCAAACATCTTGAGAAAGAAAACGGTGGATCTGCTGCTTTAGAGGAAACTTTAAACTTCAAAGTAATTGAATTCAACAAAGAGAACAAAAAAATCATCGTTTCTCATTCTAAAATTCATGAAGATTTAATTTCTGATAAAAAATCAGAGGAATCGGCTGAAAAACAAGCTAAACAAAAAGCTGACAAAAAAGAAGTTAAGAAAATCAAAGATAGTATGGAAAAAACTACTTTAGGTGATATTAACGTGTTGGCAAACCTTAAAGAATCAATGGAAGAAAGCGAGAAAAACGCTAAGAAAAAATAAGGTTTAATTTTTGTTACAATTATTAAGAGAGCTGCCTTATGGCGGCTCTCTTTTTTTATATAATTATTTAAAAATTCTTTTAGACTTTTTATTTTTTTTAATATTGCAAAAAGAAAAGACCATGAATTTAAAATTTTCAAACACCCCCATTGGCCGCTTCAGATTAATAGGATTATTGGAGGGACTCTCTTTTTTAATTTTATTATTAATAGCCATGCCTTTAAAGCATTTTGCGGGTTTGCCTGATGCTGTTAAATATACAGGCTGGCTTCATGGCTTACTTTTTATCTTGTATCTGTTTTCACTGCTTCATGTCACCCTTTCAAATAAATGGTCTTTCATGCGTTTAATTTTAGCAGTATTGGCCTCTTTAATTCCATTTGGAACTTTTTTACTCGATAAAAAACTTCAGATAGAAGAGCAAGAACTTGTTAAATCTAGTAATTAACATTTTCTTTCCCTTATATTTAATTGTATTGTAAACTGATAGAAGAATTCTTATATATTTGTTAATATAAATGGAACCTATAGTATTATTAAATAATAAATCTTTTGAGCTTACAATTAAGCGATTGTGTTATCAATTAATTGAAAATCACAATGACTTTAAAGATTCTGTAATTATTGGGCTCCAACCCAGAGGAGTCTTCTTGGCCAATAGAATAAAACTCGAACTGGAATCTATACTTAATAATGTTATCATTAACTCAGGTAAACTCGATGTAACTTTTTTTAGAGATGATTTTCGAAGAAGAGACGAGGTTATTATTCCTAACTCCACTCAAATTGATTTTATTATTGAAGGTAAAAATGTCATACTAATAGATGATGTTTTATATACCGGAAGAACTATTCGTGCAGGACTAGATGCAATGCTTGCATTTGGCAGACCAAGCAAAGTAGAACTGCTGGTATTGATTGACAGGCGTTTTAGCCGCGATTTACCGGTACAGCCTAATTATGTTGGTAAAACTGTTGATAGCATTATATCAGAAAAAGTTAAAGTGGAATGGAAGGAAATAGAAGGTGAAGATAAAGTAGTATTATTTAACCAAAATGTTCAAAAAAAATGAATCAGTTAAGTGTTGATCATTTGCTCGGAATAAAAGATTTAAATGAAAATGACATTCATTTGATTTTTAAGACAGCCGATAACTTTAAAGATGTTATCAACAGACCAATTAAAAAAGTTCCTTCATTGCGCGACATTACTGTTGCGAATCTTTTCTTTGAAAATTCCACCAGAACAAAATTATCTTTCGAAATAGCAGAGAAAAGACTTTCTGCTGATATCTTAAACTTTGCTGCCTCTTCTTCCTCAGTTACCAAGGGAGAAACACTTATAGATACTGTCAATAATATTTTGGCTATGAAAGTGGATATGGTGGTAATGCGCCATCCAAATCCCGGGGCGGCTGTTTTTCTATCAAAAAATATTAATGCTAAAATAATTAATGCAGGTGATGGAGCTCATGAGCATCCTTCACAGGCATTATTGGATGCTTATTCCATTAGAGAAAAGTATGGTGAGGTTGCAGGTAAAAAAGTTGTAATTGTTGGTGATATCTTGCATTCGAGAGTTGCCCTTTCAAATATATTCTGTCTCCAGAAGTTAGGCGCTGAGGTAATGGTTTGTGGTCCTACCACACTGATTCCTAAATATATAGCTGCACTAGGTGTAAAAGTTGAAAATAATCTTATTAAAGCCTTGCAATGGTGCGATATTGCCAATATGCTTAGGATTCAACTCGAACGTCAGGACATAAAATATTTCCCTTCTTTGAGGGAATATATTATGCTTTATGGGGTAAATAAAAAAATCCTAGATTCATTGGATAAAGAAATTACTATCATGCATCCCGGACCTATAAATAGGGGAGTGGAGATTACGAGTGATGTTGCTGATTCCGGTCAATCGATTATTTTAAATCAAGTTGAAAATGGTGTGGCCATAAGAATGGCTATACTATACTTGCTGGCCGGTAAAATTATTACCAATTGATTTTTAATTCATTGGTATAGTAAATCATTTTTTTTATCGATTAATTTTAGTAAAAACAGTTCCTTTATGAATTTTGAAATAGAAAAAAAAGAAAGTTATACATTGGTTATTTCCAAGGTTGAAAAGCTTGATTCTCAAGTTGTAAACGAGTTAAAATCTCATTTTGCTGCTATTTCATCTGCTTCGGACAGGAATATTATTTTTGACTTGAGTTTAACACGCTATTGTGATTCATCCGGTTTGAGCGCTATTTTGATAGGGAACCGTTTGTGTAAGGATGCTAAGGGCTCTTTTATAATTGCCGGTGTTAACTCAGCCATCAAAAAAATTATAAGTATTGCTCAATTAAATAAGGTATTAAAAATTCTACCTACTTTGTCAGAGGCAGTTGATTATTTATTTATGGAAGAGATAGAGCGGCAACTGGATGATCAGGAATAAAAAATAAATAATTATGAATTTTGAAATAACTATACTGGGATGTAATTCTGCGATTCCTACTTCCAATAGAAACCCTTCCGCTCAAATACTGAATATATTTGAGCGTTTTTTTTTGATTGATTGCGGTGAAGGAACTCAAACTCAACTGCGCAAATATAAATTCAGAATACAAAAGATCAATCATATTTTTATCAGTCATCTGCATGGCGACCATTATTTTGGTTTAATAGGCTTATTGTCCACTTTGCATCTTTTGGGCAGAAAAGATACCTTGCATCTATATGCCAATGCTGACTTGAAGGAAATTATTAATATTCAGCTTAAAGCATCAGATACCCGATTAAATTATGAATTAAGGTTTCATGATTTACAATACGATAAACCAAGAGTTATTTATGAGGATAAATTAATTACTGTTGAAACCATTCCGCTGAATCACCGGATTCCATGTTGTGGTTTTTTATTCAGGGAAAAGCCCAAAGAAAGGACGATAATCAAAGAAAAGCTTGAGGCCTTTGATATACCACTTTCATTTTATGCCAATATTAAGGCGGGTGCTGATTATAGGAATGATGAAGGTGAATTAATTGCCAATAAGCTGCTTACTAAAGATCCCTTGCCGTCTCGCTCCTATGCATACTGTTCTGATACGAGTTATTTTGAAAATATCATCAATCAGATTTCCAATGTTGATTTATTATATCATGAGGCAACCTTTATGCAGAATATGTCTGATAGAGCCAAGCAAACTTTTCATAGCACCACCATTGAAGCAGGTACCATAGCTAAAAAGGCCTCTGTTAAAAAATTAATTATTGGGCATTATTCTTCCAGGTATACTGTTTTGGAACCATTACTTGATGAAACAATGAGTGTTTTTGAAAATACAGAACTCGGTCAGGAAGGAAAAAGCTATACTATAGTTTAAGTTACATTTCCTTTGTCAGGATAATTTTCAGTTTATTTCAGTTTATTTTTAGAATCCTTCAAAACCAGATTTGCCTGGTTTTTAATTTTAAAATCATTTTGTTTTTATCGTTAAGTTCATTAAGTTTGTTTGCTTATTTAAAATTATTCTAAATAATTAAAATATGAACCCAATTAATGTCTTTGTAGCTGACAGTCAGCAGTTAATATTAGCAGGTTTAAAATCTATTTTATATTCAAACTCCGATTTTGAAATAGTAGGTGAGGCAGAAACCGGAAATGAGCTACTTGATAAAATTAAGGCCTATACTCCGGATATATTAATTATTGATTTCACTTCAGAACACTTTGAGCTGGAGCAGCTAAAACAAGTTAATTTAAAATTTCCTCATTTAAAGATTTTAGCCATTACCCCCCCAAGTTCAAAGTCTGTTATGCAGGCTGCCATAAAAGCAGGAGTAAAAAGCTATTTGTTAAAAACGTGTGATAAGCTGGAAATTTATGAAGCACTTTATGCAACTGCTAAAGGTGAAAAATTCTACTGTTCGAAAGTTCTTGATGTGATAATTAACGAACCTGATTTAGGTTCTGATAAATCCCTTTCGGCCAATTGTGATGGGGTATCGATCTCTGAAAGAGAATCGGAGATTATTGTATTAATTGCCGAAGGATTTTCCAATAAGGAAATTGCCGATAAATTGTTCTTAAGCCCTCATACGGTTAACACCCACCGTAAAAATATAATGGCAAAAATTGGAGTTAATAATACAGCCGGCATCGTTATATATGCCGTTAAGGAACAACTAATCTCTCCCAATAAATTTTTATTTTCGGCTGTAAATTGATTCTTTATCAGTTAGGAAAATAAATCATAGCATTAAAAAACCCCATTTAAAGTATTTTTTAAATGGGGTTTTTAACTTTAAGCATCTTTCATTGAAAGACCAATTCTTTTTCTGCTTAAATCTAAATCTATAACCCTAACGGTAACCTGTTGGTTAATCTTTATTACTTCGGCAGGATTACTCACATATTGGTTTGCTAAATTGGAAACGTGAACTAGGCCATCCTGTTTTACACCAATATCAACAAATGCTCCAAAGGCAGTAATGTTCGTCACAATTCCGGGAAGGTTCATTCCCAGAGCCAAGTGTTCCGGTTTGGTAATGCCTGGGGCAAATTCAAATGCTTTTAGTTTTTTTCTTGGATCTAATCCCGGTTTTGCTAATTCTTGCATGATGTCTTCAAGCGTAGGTAAACCTATTTCTTTAGTGACATACTCCGTCAGGTTAATTTTTTTTCGATTCGATTCCTGAAGTATTAAATCTTGAATGGAGCATTTTAAGTTTTTAGCCATTTGTTCAACCGTTCTATAACTTTCAGGGTGAACAGCGGTATTGTCAAGTGGATTTTCGGCTCCTCTTATTCTTAAAAAGCCGGCGCATTGTTCAAAAGCTTTGTTGCCCAGTCGAGGTATTTTCTTTAATTGTTCTCGATTAGTAAAGCCTCCGTGTTCTTTTCTATATTCAACGATGTTTTGTGCCAGTTGCGGCCCTAAACCCGATACAT
>CANHPJ010000038.1 GCA_947462515.1 Bacteroidota bacterium
GGTATAGCTTGTGTAATATCTTTAACAGTGAAGAAATTGAATTCAAGATGCTCCAGCGACTTTCTATGAAAAGAAGCTGATTTTGAAGAGCCATAAATAATTGGGGTGCAAACCTGGGTCATTCGATTATCCTCGAAGGTTTTTATAATAACTTCGTAACCAATACCGTTTGGGTCACCTATTGAAATCCCTACTTTTAATTTATCGTCGTGATGATTCATTTTTTTGTTTTAAAAAGCTAAATTAACGAATTCATTTGGAATTCAAATATTAGCAGGTTCAATCATCAATTTTGTGATTATCTTTAAATGACACATCAAAATTTCAAAATGAAATAAAGACCTTAAATGATTTACTTAATATACAAAAAATTGTCCATATCAATTCGAGTTAATATCTTTCGCGGCTTAAAACAAACTTTTTAAATCATGGCTACTACATCAGACATTTCAAGAAATTGTTATTTGAGATACAATAACGAGTTAATTCAAGTTTTGGAATACGATCATATCACACCAGGCAAAGGCAATGCCATATACTCTGTTAAATGCCGTAATGTGGAAACAGGCAAGCAAAGTGAAATAAGATTTCGTTCGGGCGAAAAAATCGAATTAGTTAGAGTAGATGAATTTGAGATGCAATACCTTTATATGGAGGGAGACGATTTAATTTGTATGAATCAGGAGACTTTCGATCAGTTGCCCATTCCAAAACAATTATTTGACGAGAGCCTTAAATTCCTTCAGGAAGGCATGATATTGAGAATTAGATTTGATGAAAACGAAAAACCTTTGGTAGGCTTTTTACCGCAATATGTTGAACTTGAAGTAGTATATACCGAAGAAGGGGTAAAAGGAAAATTACTTAAAGTAGCAGAAGTGACAGGAGATATTAAGATACAGGTGCCAATATTTGTAAACAAAGGTGATAAACTTAAAATAAACACCGAAAATAACGAATATGTAGAGCGAGTTAAATAACCTTAAAAAGAACGAGGCTGACTTAAAAATCAGTCTCGTTTGCGTTAAAGGAATTTATAAACCAAAGAATTTTATTATAAGATTGGATACTATAATGAATATCCAAAAGCCGGCGGTGAAGGACATTCCTAATTTTAACATTAGAATTGTAAAACCGCTTTTAGCCCATTTATCCCGCTTTGGAATAAAAAAATCGGATATCTTAAATGTTATAAAAAAACCGATAACTGCTAATATAAATCCTGCTATTGCTGCCCCGTAACCGATAATTTTTGAAGATAGTAATAGAATCATATTTGTTTTTTAGTTTTTAATTAGCAAGGTTAAAATAAAAGGAAAGGCATGCCAAAATTAATATTAAATTAAGAAAATCTCCAAGTCAATTTACCCCCCTGTAAGTATTAAAGTCGAGCATGTTAAAAACTCGCTTCCCTTTTGGTTTTTGATAAGCCGCAGTAAAAAGCTTTACATGCTTTTTCCATAACTTTTAAGATTGATCCTGGATCCTAAATTAACTACTCGAAAAGAAAAACCCCTTGAAATCTATCGATTATCAAGGGGTTTAAAAATTAGAAGTTGTCCGACTAGGGCTCGAACCTAGACTCTTCTGGACCAAAACCAGACGTGTTGCCAGTTACACTATCGGACAATCTATTTGAAAATGATTCTGAAATCAAATTCGGAGGCGAAATTAAATAATTATTTTTATTAATACAATAAAAAAACATAATAAATTAATGTACCCTTAAATCGAAGCTAATTTTGTTTTGAATTATTTTTTTACCTTCGCATGTTTTAATATGAAATAAATTTATAAACACCTAATTACAAAATGGATAGTAAATATCAAAAGCTCAACATCATTTTTGGCTGGCTAACTTTTGCAATAGCTACTGCGGTTTACCTTCTAACCATTGAGCCGACTGCAAGTTTTTGGGATTGTGGCGAATACATTGCAACTGCATACAAACTAGAAGTAGGACATCCTCCGGGTGCTCCGTTTTTCCAATTACTTGGCAGAGCATTCTCTATGTTTGTTGCTCCTGAAAAAGTTGGAATGATGATTAACGCCATGTCCGCTTTATCAAGTTCTTTTACCATATTATTTCTTTTTTGGTCAATTACTGCAATCGCAAAAAAATTGGCATTAAAAACAGGTGAATTAACAATAGATAAAATATTTGCGGTTATGGGAAGTGGAATGGTAGGAGCACTCGCTTATACCTTTTCTGATTCTTTTTGGTTCTCTGCTGTTGAAGGAGAGGTTTATGCTATGTCTTCATTCTTTACTGCCCTTGTGTTTTGGGCTATCTTAAAATGGGAAAGCGTTGCAAATGAAAAGCATTCTATTAGATGGATCGTTTTTATTGCCTATATGGTTGGACTTTCAATAGGTGTCCATTTGCTAAACTTACTTGCAATTCCAGCTATCGTGTTCATTTATTATTTTAAAAAATATCCAAACCCAACAAGAAAGGGAATAATAATTACCGGTTTTATTTCTGTTGCTGTTTTAGGAATTGTTCAAAATGGCATAATTCCAGGAATAGTTAGCCTAGCTGCTAAATTTGAGTTGTTGTTCGTAAATGGACTCGGTCTTCCGTTCAATTCGGGAATGATCTTTTATTTCCTGTTAATACTTGGTGGAATTATTTTTGGTTTATATTATACACATCAAAAATCCAAACCAATCCTAAACACTGTTATTCTTAGCTTTTTAGTTCTGATAATAGGGTATTCTTCCTTTTTTGTTCTTGTTATCAGATCTCAAGCAAATACTCCGATTGACGAAAACAATCCTGAAAACCCCATTAACTTATTGGCCTATTTAAATCGTGAACAATATGGTGACTGGCCTTTACTTCGCGGACAATATTATAACGCTCCCGTAGATAATGAAAACCCTTACAAGGACGGAAACCCTGTTTATGTAAAAGATGAAACTGCCGGTAAATACATCATATCTGACGACCGCAAAAATTCTGGTTACAACTATGATAAAAAATTTATGACGTTTTTTCCAAGAATGTATTCCTCTCAACCTAACCACATTTCTGGCTATAAGAGTTGGGGAAATGTAAAAGGTGAACCTGTTAAAACCATTAATAACAGAGGCGAACAGGAAACAATTATAAAACCGACCTTTGGAGAAAACCTTACTTTTTTCTTCAGATATCAGGTTGGCTATATGTATCTGCGTTATTTCATGTGGAATTTTGCCGGTAGACAAAATGATAATCAAGGCCAGAATGGCAATGTAATAGATGGAAACTGGATAAGTGGTATATCTTTTATAGATAATATGAGACTGGGTGACCAAAGTGTTTTGCCTGAAAGCTTAACTCGAAATAAAGGAATGAATAAATTTTATTTTTTACCTTTAATTTTAGGATTAATTGGTGCTTTTTTCCATTTCAAAAAAGACCCTTCGGATGCACTGGTTGTTTCGCTATTATTTTTATTTACCGGTTTAGCAATCATAATTTATCTAAACCCAACTCCTTATCAGCCAAGAGAGCGAGATTATGCCTACGCAGGTTCTTATTATGCTTTTGCTATCTGGATTGGATTGGGAGTGTTCGCCATCTTCGATTTTCTTTCTAAAAAAATGTCTGGCTCGTTAAGCGCGATTCTAGCGTCAACGGCATGTTTAATTGCAGTTCCTTCATTAATGGCTAAAGAAGGCTGGAATGATCACGACAGATCAGATAGATATACAGCTAGAGATTTTGCCAAAAACTATTTGAATTCATGCGCTAAAAATGCCATACTTTTTACAAACGGTGATAATGACACTTTCCCTCTATGGTATGTGCAGGAGGTAGAAGGATATAGAACAGATGTTAGGGTTGTCAACCTAAGCCTTCTTAGCACCGATTGGTATATTGACCAAGTAAAACGTAAGGCTTATGATTCTGATGCCGTGCCTTTCTCTCTGAAAGAACCTCAATACAGACAAGGAACCAGAGATTATCTTCCGGTATACGAACAAAAAAACTTGGAAGGGAATGTTGACGTTAAACAAATCGTTGACTTCATCTCAAGCGATGCTGAGCAGGCAAAAGCTCAACTTCAAGCCGGAAAATCAATCAACTATCTGCCAACAAAAAAATTCAGATTAATGGTTGATACAAACAAAGTTATCGCAAACGGAACTGTACCTAAAGAATTAGCCGACTCAGTAGTTCCTTATATAGATTGGGAAATAAACAAAAGCTATATTGTTAAAAGTGAAATTATGATCTTAGACCTATTGGCTCATAACAATTGGGAAAGACCAATATACTTTGCAATAACGACCGGAAATGATGCTTATATGGGACTTGAAAACTATTTCCAACTTGAAGGTCTTGCATACAGATTAGTACCGGTAAAAAACAATATTGCTGATGGCCAAATAGGTAGAATCGATACCAAAATAATGTATGATAACCTAATGAATAAATTTGCTTGGGGCGGAATGGAAAATCCAAAAATATGGATGGATGAAAACAACCTGAGAATGACCATGAACTTCCGAAACAACTTTTACCGTTTAGCAGATGCTTTGTTAAAAGAAGGAAAAAAGAAAGAAGCTAAAGACGTTTTGGAAAGAGGTTTGAAAGTAATGCCGGAATCAACTATTCCTTATAACTATTTTGTTTCTCCTTTTGCTGAAGTATATTACAAATTAGGTGAAACCAAAAAGGCAAATGCGCTCATAAACAGAATTGCTGACTTATATCTGCAGGATCTGGAATATTATGCCTCTTTGGACAATAGAGCTGCTAAAACCATTCCGGGAGAAATTGAACAAGGAATGAGAATAATTGGTCAAATGATGTATTATTTGAATGCCTTCAATCAAAAAACAGAAATGGAAGCATTGCAAAATAAATTAAAAGGCTTACCTGCGGGAAAAAGTGGTGTCTTTAAGGAGAATAAAGCTAAATATCTAAATTTCGGGGTTTAATAGCCTTTATCTTTTTAAATAAAATGAGAGTTGTAAAACCTCCATATCTGTTAAGGAAAATTTTTCCGAGACTTATATGGAGGTTTTCTGTTAAAGAAAAAAT
This sequence comes from Bacteroidota bacterium, assembly GCA_947462515.1. Taxonomy (GTDB): domain Bacteria; phylum Bacteroidota; class Bacteroidia; order JACCXN01; family JACCXN01; genus CANHPJ01. The sequence goes on from CANHPJ010000038.1 coordinate 5,036, forward strand.
TGTTTTTTTATCTTTTGACGACGGACCGATACCTGAGCTAACCCCTTGGGTTTTAGATACCCTAAAGCTTTATGATGCAAAAGCTACCTTTTTTTGTGTTGGGGAAAATGTTTTAAAAAATCGAGAAATCTTTAATAGAATTGTTAATGAGGGGCATGCCGTTGGAAACCACACTTACAATCATTTAAACGGCTGGAAAACAGAAAACAAGATGTACTTTGAAAACATAGAAAAATGTGATCAGTTAACCCAAAGTAAGCTTTTTCGTCCTCCTTATGGTAAAATAAAACGTTCTCAATTATATTCTAAATTTTTAACTAATCATTTCAAAGTTATTTTATGGGATATACTTTCCTATGATTTCGATAAAAATATAACGCCCGAAAAATGTGTCTCTAACGTACTTTCGAATGTTAAACCAGGATCAATAATTGTGTTTCACGACAATGTAAAGGCCGAGAAGAACCTAAAACACACGCTTCCTAGAGTACTGGAAAAACTATCTTCCGAGGGATTTAGGTTTGATATAATAAGAATTTAATACTTGTAATTTAAGTTATTTGCCCTTTGTATCTTTTATTCAAAATTTATGGCTTGTGAATGTTTATTTAACATATTGCACACCAATAATAAAGTTTGTAAATTGGATCTTGATTTTTTTTTAATTATAATCTAAATATCCATTTTTTATTCAACTGGAACATATCAATTAACAAATGAAAATTTTACAGACCGCAGAAAGGGTTTCCGACAAAGATTTATCAGACAATTATATCTATCAACGATCTTTATTTGCATATGAAGAAGCGGCTAAACTTGTTTCTGGCGATGTTCTAGAAATAGGAACCGGCAGCGGATATGGAATAGAAATAATTAGTCCTAAAACAAACAAGTTTATTACAGTTGATAAATTTGAAAATGAAAATTTAAAGCACCTAAAAGAAAAATTCAACAATTTGGTTTTTATCAAAACCAACGTGCCTCCATTGACTGGCATTGCTGATAATTCTGTTGATTATGTAATTACTTTTCAGGTAATTGAACATATACAAAATGATAAAGAATTTGTAAAAGAAATCTACCGGGTGTTGAAGAATAAAGGAAAATTAATTGTTACTACGCCTAACATTAAAATGTCCTTAACCAGAAATCCATGGCACATAAGAGAATATACCATAAAACAATTAGATGACTTGTTGATGAATTATTTTCAGTCGGTTGAAAAGTTAGGTGTTTATGGAAATGAAAAAGTGATGAAACACTATGACAAAAACAAAGAGTCTGTAAAGAAATTTACGCGTTTCGACGTATTAAATTTGCAATATTTACTTCCTAGACAATTATTACAAATTCCTTATGACATATTAAATAGGATAAACAGAAAAAAACTAATGCAATCCAGTGGCTCATTGGTTTCCGACATTAAACTGGAGGACTATTTCATTGATAAAGCAAATGATAACTGTCTAGACCTGTTTTATTGCGCCGAAAAAATCACCTTATAACACTCAAAATGTTTGATAAATAAGAAAACCCGAAACAATGTTTCGGGTTTTCTTATTTAAGGATGATTCAATCTATGAATAGCTCAATAATGATTATTTTACTATCAACTTAAATCCTACACCGTGAATGTTGGCAATTTGCACTGAAGAGTCTTCTTTCAGATATTTTCTTAGCTTGGTTATAAACACATCTAAGCTCCTGCCTAAAAAATAATCATCATTGCCCCAAACTATATTCAAAACTATTTCGCGTTTTAATACTTCATTTTGATTTATACACAAAAGCCTTAATATATCTGCTTCCTTACGAGTTAAACTCTGCTTGTTCTCGTTTTTAGTCAGGGATAAATTATTATAACTAAACACATATTCTCCAAGCAAAAATTCTGAACGATCCTCTACTCTATTACCAATTTCTTGACACCTTCTCAATACTGCTTCGATTCTTAAAGAAAATTCCTCCATGCTGAATGGCTTTGTAATATAATCATCTGCGCCAACCTTAAATCCTTTTATTCTATCTTCTTGTAATGCTTTGGCTGTCAGAAAAATAATTGGGGTATGCTGATCTGTTTGCCTAATTTCCTCTGCCAATGAAAAGCCATCTTTTTTTGGCAACATGACATCAAAAATGCATAAATCGACACGGTCCTCATAGAAAGACTGTAATCCTATTTTTCCATCGGTACAGAGATTTACTTTATATCCTTTATCTTCCAAGTTATCTTTGATTACTATGCCTAAATTAGTATCATCTTCGACCAATAAAATTTTAGCCTTTTCCATTTTTTTAAACTATTAGTTTTAATGAATTAATTCTTTTTTAAAACAATACAAATTATATATGCTCAACTATTGAGGTAAAAATATTTCGAACGAACTTCCTTTTCCCAGTTGACTTTCAAGCTTAATCTTGCCTTTATGAGCCATCACCATTATTTTAACATAATTTAACCCCAAGCCAAAGCCCTTAACATCGTGAATATTACCTGTTGATACTCTGTAAAATTTATTAAATACCTGCTTTTGAGAATCGCTACTGATTCCTATACCGTTATCCTTTACTTTAACAATAATTCCTTTTCTCACGTTTCTTGTAGAAATAATTATTTCTGGGGGAATAATTGAATATTTAATCGCATTATCAATCAAATTAGATATAATATTCGACAAATGGATCTTGTCACCTTTAACAATCTTTTCTTGTGCATTTAATTCACACGTTATGGTTCCGTTTTTTTCATTTATCACGAGCAGAAAACGCTCAGCAGCTTGATTTATTATATCATGAACATCCTGATCAAGTTTTGTCAAAGTAAAATCAGCATGATCCAAAGTAGCCATCTGTAATAAACGTTCTACCATGTTTTTTAAGCGATTGTTTTCGTCGAAAATAATATTCGAATATCTTAAAATTCGCTCTTTATTGCTGATTATTTCGGGATTCATCAATACCTCGCTCGATAATGAAATTGTTGATATGGGAGTTTTAAATTCATGAGTCATATTATTTATAAAATCAGTAGTTATTTCTGAAACACGTTTTTGTCTAAGTATAACTGACATGGCATAACTAAAAAATGCAACTACCAAAAACAAAATAAAAGAAGAAAACATCCATATTCCCATTTGACTTAACAGATAGGTTTCTCTTGTTGGAAAGTAAATTCCAAAATAATGACCATCTTTATTTTTTTCTTTGGGCAATAAACTTTTTGCTTTTTTGTTTTTAACCGCATCCGGCTTCATGTAAACATAACTTCCATAAATTATGGAATCAGTAAAACAATCATAAATTCCGTATTCAAAATCCAGATCAATATTTTGGGATTTAAATTCATTTTTTATTAAGTTTTCGAGCAAATAAGGAGGTATTATGTCATTGATGCTTACCAAAAAATAGTTTGGAGATATTTGAGTTATTTTTTCCCTGGTATTCAGGCTGTCTCCTCTTTGAATGGACAATTCGTGGGCAACATTTCGCAGTGATAAATTAATATTGTGATTAAATTGCTTTTCATTGATATTCCAAGCCTTGTTTATCCAATAAATCTGGATAATTACAATTCCAATTATTGAAATAGTCCCCAATATCACAACATTTCTTATTGGCTTTCTTTTCATTTAATTTGTTTCTATTTTTGATTAATAAATGGCTTAAACTTTGATTTAATGGCTTTACAAATTTCGATGAACTTCACGCCTTCAATTTTAAAGTAAAACAAGAATCTCAAATAAATATAATAATTGTTTTATCAAAAAAATTGGTTTTTAGTATAATGATTTAGTAAAATCTAAAATGCAATAAAAACATACTTGAACACGTTAAAATAAATGATTTCTTTGCATTATGGTTGACTCATATTTTATATTGATTGAAAAACTCGACGAGTTTATCAGAAAATTTTATAAAAATATTTTAATAAAAGGAGTAATTTACAGCTTTTCACTTGTTCTTGTTTTCTTTGTAAGCATTACTCTACTTGAATATTTTGCTCATTTCAGTTCCCTTATTCGATCTTTTTTATTTTATTCTTTCATTTCCTCCACAAGCGTAATAGTTTTTTTCTGGATAATCATTCCTTTATTAAAACTTTTCAAGCTTGGCAAAGTCATTTCTCATGAGCAGGCTGCTAATATTATTGGAACGCATTTTAATGCTATCGAAGATAAATTATTAAATGTTTTGCAGCTGCATGAACAAAAAAACAATACGACAGGAACTATCTCAAAAGAATTGATAGAGGCAGGGATAAATCAAAAAATAAATGATTTAAAACCAATTCCATTCAATTCTGCTATTGATTTTAAAAAAAACAGACGTTATCTGAAATACGCAGTTATACCGGTTTTAGCACTCTCCTTTATCTTGTTTACAGCTCCTAGTATATTAACAGTTGGTACAGAAAGGATTGTTGATCACCAAAAATATTTCGAAGAACCTGCACCTTTTACTTTTGAAGTGTTAAATACTGATTTAAAAACGATTCAATCTGAAGACTTCATTTTAGACGTTAAAATTTCGGGAAACGAATTGCCGGAAAATGCTTATATAGAAATAGAAAACAGCAAGTTTAAACTTGATAAAAAAAGTAA
>CANHPJ010000039.1 GCA_947462515.1 Bacteroidota bacterium
AGATTATTTATATAGAGAATATTCAAAAAAGTAAGAGACAGCTTTTATATGCACAACCTTTAAATCGACGAAACACAATACAACAAAAGTTTTAGAGGATTTCAGAAATTATTTATTCATTAAACCAATACATTCCTTTCTTTTAGTTTATCAATGATTTGCTTGTGACTTAATAATGATTTCATTTGGGTTATGGCCATTTTATTAAGCTGCAATAATCTTTCAGCTTGATTCATTCCCTGATGTATGAGCAAAGCATTGGTACTTTCCATATTTGACAAAACTACCAATTGCTCAATTGTGGCTGAATCGCGAATGTTTCCTTTTTTACCCTGATTTTCATCTCTCCAGTGCTTTGCAGTTTTAGCAAAAAGCGCCATATTAAGCACATCAGCTTCATTGGCATATATTAATGAAACCTGACTTCTATTTAAAGTTCTGGGAATAAGATTTTCTTTTATTGCATCTGTATATATATGATGGTTGACTTTAGAAAGCGTTCTCTGAAAATTCCACTCAAGCTTAGTCCTTCCGCTCTCCTCCTCTTTAAGACGCTGGAATTCCTTTATTAAATATAGTTTAAATGTAGCGCTAACCCATGAGGCAAATTCAAAAGCTATATCCTGATGAGCAAAAGTTCCTCCATTATTGCCTTGCCTGGAGATTATTCCTTTTGCATTAGTGACCTCAATCCATTTAGAAGGAGAAAGAGTAAAGGAATTGCTTCCGGCTTCAAATAGAAAGGGGTCGATTTCGACCCCTTTGAAATCTGGGTTATTAAGTTGCTCCCAAAGTCCAATAAACTCTATTGTGCTTCTAGAACGCATCCAGTTTTTAACAACATCTTTAGGTTCATTTGCATTTTTATTTCTTGCTATATCAGTCAAAGAAATGTAATTCACATTTTCAAACTTAAGAATATTGATAGAAAATCCTTTTACTGATAATACTTGCTTCTTTACCATACATGAATCATTTAATTATTTTTTAGAGAATTTGTTATGATTAAAAATCATATTCCCAACCATTTAATCACCAACAATTAGATATTTAAAATTATTTTCAAAAAGTCTCCAAAAATGGAACCATTAATTAAGATTGATTGAGAACGAAAGCTGGACGTCGAATTAAAAAACATTAATAAAAAGCATAAAAAAAAGGCCATCCTTTTGGGACAGCCTTTTTTATACTTTAAGGAAGTGCTTATTTAGCGAAGCTTACTGCTCTTGTTTCTCTGATTACGGTAACCTTTACCTGACCCGGATAGGTCATTTCGGTTTGTATTTTTTGTGAAATATCAAAAGCCAATTTTCCAGATTCCTCATCATTAACTTTTTCGCTTTCCACAATAACCCTCAACTCTCTTCCAGCTTGAATTGCATATGTCTTTAAAACTCCAGGGTAAGATAAAGCCAAACTCTCTAAATCTTTTAATCGTTTTATGTAGGATTCAACAATCTCTCTTCTTGCCCCTGGTCTTGCTCCAGAAATAGCATCACAAACCTGAATTATAGGAGAAATCAAACTGGTCATCTCCACCTCATCGTGATGAGCTCCTATAGCATTGCAAACCTCCGGCTTTTCTTTGAACTTCTCAGCTAATTTCATTCCAAGAATAGCATGTGGCAATTCCGGCTCATCATCAGGCACTTTACCAATATCGTGAAGCAAACCTGCTCTTTTAGCTAATTTAACATTTAAGCCTAATTCAGCCGCCATAATAGCACATAAGTTAGCTACCTCTCTTGAATGTTGTAATAAATTCTGACCGTAAGAAGATCTGTATTTCATCCTTCCTACCATCCTGATTAACTCAGGATGCAATCCATGAATACCTAAATCAATTGTGGTTCTTTTCCCGGTTTCAATAATCTCGTCCTCAACCTGTTTCTGAACCTTGGCAACAACCTCTTCAATTCTTGCAGGATGAATCCTACCATCAGTAACAAGCTGATGAAGCGCCAATCGGGTAATTTCTCTTCTCACGGGGTCAAAACAGGAAAGAATGATAGCCTCAGGAGTGTCATCAACAATAATTTCAACACCGGTAGCTGCCTCCAAAGCGCGTATATTTCTTCCCTCACGACCAATAATTCTACCTTTAATTTCATCACTTTCAATATTAAAAACAGAAACTGAGTTTTCTATTGCTTGTTCTGTAGCAACGCGCTGTATAGTTTGAAGAACAATCTTTTTAGCCTCTTTGTTGGCAGTTAATTTGGCTTCTTCAACAATATCTCTTACGTAAGACATGGCTTCTGTTTTAGCTTCAGATTTCAAAGCTTCAACTAACTGGCTTTTGGCTTCTTCGGAAGATAAGCCTGAGATCACTTCCAGTTGCTGCACCTGTTTTCTATGGCTTTTTTCGATGTCTTCTTTCTTTTTATTAAGGACTTCAAGTTGCGCATTCAAAGTTTCCTTTACAGTTATAACTTCATTTTCTTTTCTTTTTAACTCCTCCTGTTTTTGAGCGATTGCAGTTTCCTTTTGCTTGATTTTATTCTCATTGGTAGCAATGATGTTATTTTTTTCTGCAATATGTTTCTCGTGCTCTGTTTTTAGCTGCAAAAATTTCTCTTTGGCCTGAAGTATTTTGTCTTTTTTTATTACTTCTGCTTCTGCCTCAGCCTCTTTAATAAGCTGTTCTGCCTTTTTTTCGGTGAGCTTTTTAATAACTAAAAATCCAACAAGCAATCCGATTACAAGCGCAACTAATGCTGTGATTAATATCTGTATATATTCCATAATTTTTTTGAGCCTTTCCAGGGCCATGTTAAAATGTTATTCAATCAACAAAATATTTGTTGAAGGTTTTGATTAATTGAACACTCAAGCTGGTTAAATGTTAAAAAATCAGTTAACAAAAACAATGAGGTAGTAAAGAAGATGCATTATAAAATACCCAGTGAATAGGGTTATAATAATACACCAATTTGTTTTAGGAGTAGGCTACTATTTTAAACAGTTGTCAAGTAAATCATTCATTCGATTTAAATTGCTCAATGTTTCAGAATCCAGATTCGTTTTTTTTCCATCTAACTCTAAAAATTGATTTACAAAATGCAAGGTGCACATGGCTAAAAGATCCTGTTTATCTCTTACGGAATAATTATCTCCATAATCTTTGATCTTATCTTCTATCAACTTCACTGCTTTTCTAACAAGTTCCTCATTATCCCGCTTAATAGTAAGGGGATAGGTTCTACCGGCAATAGCAATTTTTATTGAAAGTTCCTGCATTATGTTAATTATAAAAGCTTATTAATCATAAAATCAAAAGCTTATTATCTGTTTAAAAGCGCTATACTCTTATCAATCTCTCTAACCAACTCGTTAATTTTTGTCTTAATGTTCGAAGACTTTTCATTCGTCTGCGACAAAGATTTTACAAGTTTAAGTAAATTATTTCTTTCTACTAAATCTTGTTTTTCTTTATTTAAAATTTCAATCCTTGATAGTAAATTTTCTTTTTCTTGTTTTAGATTGCTATTCTCCTGTTTTACAAGTTTATGCAAATCCATCATTTTTCCCAACTTGACAGACAACTTCTTTACTATTTCAGATAAATCACTCATTAACAGTATTTTATATTTACAAATATAAACAACAAATTTAATTGAAAATAAAACACAACACAAATTTTTTCACGTTATATTGTTAATATCCCATTTGAGAACAATTAATTTCAAATCATAATAAATTTAATTTTGTTGATATTTAAATTAACGTATGCTTAATAATCATCTTCCTAATATTAAAGACTTATTGTTTTTATCATTCACCAACGCTCTTAGATCCTTAAATCTTTTAGAAAACAAACTGAAGTTTATGCTGGGGATTTCATTTTTTATACAAATTACCTCTTATGCTCCAGCTCAGGAGAAAAACAAATTTCAGACTGATTACTTTCGTTCGCCAGTGGATTTTCCACTCTCCTTCGCAGGAAATTTTGGAGAATTAAGAAATAATCATTTTCATGGAGGACTGGATGTTCGGACGCAAAGTCAGGAAGGAAAAAAAATATATTCCGTGGCTGATGGATATGTTTCAAGAATAAAAGTTTCACCAAACGGATATGGCAATGCCTTATACATAACTCACCCAAATGGCTACGTTAGTGTTTATGCTCATTTAAAAAATTATTATGATACAATTGGAAGGTATGTTAAAAAGGCTCAATACGACACTGAAAATTTCGAGATAGAACTTTTTCCTAAAGCCGATGAGTTAAAAGTTAAAAAAGGCGATATTGTCGCATTGTCGGGCAATACGGGAGGCTCCAGGGGGCCTCACTTGCATTTCGAAATAAGAGAAGAGAAAACAGAAAAAGTAGTCAATCCGCTCCTATTCGGTTTCGGTATTCAGGATAATATACCTCCTATTATAAAGGAAATTGCAATTTACCCGCTTGACAATAAAAGTTTTTTAAACAGTGCAAATAATTCTAGGAAAATACAATTAAAAGGTTCAAAGGGAATTTTTCAACCAGCAAAGCCGGAAAAACTCATTGCTCATGGCAATATTGGTTTTGGAGTTGCTGCGATCGATTTAATGAATGGATCAGGCAATACATTTGGAATTTACTCAATAGAACTGAAAGTTGACGGAGAACAGATTTTCTATTCTGAAATGGAAAAATTTGCATTTGAGGAATCACGTTATATCAATTGCCACATCGATTATCCGGAGTATAAAAGAAATAGAAATTATTTTGAACGATGTTTTATCCTACCCAATAACCAATTGAGCATATACAAAAAGCATAAAAACAGGGGAATTTTTGAATTTAAAGATGACCAAATACACACCATTGAATACATTTTAAAAGATATTCATGGTAATACATCAAGATCAAACCTAAAAATACAAAGTACATCCAAACAGCCGATTAAAGAAAATGATAATTTATCCCCAAAATTTGTTCAGCAATTTAATTTCAATACCTTGAACTCGTTCAAGAATGAGCAAATCTCTGCTGACTTTCCTTCAGGAATATTGTATGATAATTTAAACTTCGAATATTTTAAAAGCCCGAAGCTGCCGAAAGCCTTAACTGAAACACATCACATACACCATGATCAAGTGCCGGTTCACTCCAACTTCAATCTATCCATAAAAGTTGATAATTTGCCAGTTCAGCATAGGCGAAAAGCTCTAATAGTTTCTGTAGATGGTAAAGGAACCCCAACAGCACATGGTGGAGACCTTAGAAATGAATATTTGTATGCTACGCCAAAAGTGTTAGGAGCTTTTACAGTAATGATAGATTCTACAGCACCTGTTATAACTCCCGTAAATATAAAAGATGGACAAGACCTTTCGAAAACAGGCGAGATTAAAATAAAGATAAGCGATTACCTCTCCGGAATAAAAACATATAGAGGCAGCATAGATGAAAAATGGGTTTTAATGGAGTATGATGCAAAAAACCAATTGTTAACATATCATTTTGACGGAATTATTAAGGGCAGACATAATTTTAAATTGGAAGTCAAAGATGCAAGAGGAAATACCGCAAACTATTCTGCCAGGTTTACCAAATAAAAGAAGATTTTATAATAATTTTTGATTTTTCTTCATTATTTCAGTTTGCCAAGAACATGACTTGTAGCGAGTATCAGGAATAAAAACTTCAAAATTCCTTTTGTTAATGGGTTTTTTAGTCCCTCATTATTAACATTACCCCATATTTATTAACAATTAGAGCAGTTTTTAAAATAATTATTTGCTTGTATTTTTCCTAATTATAATTTTGTCATCAGATTTATTATTAATCGAATTAATGTTTAACCATAAAACTCAATTAAAATGAACAAAGCAGAATTAATCGACGCAATTTCAGGTGAATCTAAATTAACTAAAGCTGACGCAAAAAGAGCTCTTGATGCATTTGTATCAGCAACATCAAAAGCTTTGAAAAAAGGCGATAGAGTTGCTTTAGTAGGATTCGGTTCCTTCTCAGTAACTAAAAGAGCAGCCAGAAAAGGAAGAAATCCTCAAACTGGTAAAGAAATTAAAATTGCTGCTAAAAAAGTAGTTAAATTTAAAGCTGGCGCTGAGTTATCAGGAAAAGTTAAGTAATTAGTTAAGCAAACGAGCAAAACCCCGTCAATAGCGGGGTTTTTGCTTTTATATGAGTTCATTATTGGTGATTACTAAAAAAATTCATTTTCAAAAACGTCTATAATTTTTAAAATTTTAACCAAAAGCAAAATGAACTTCCTGGCTCATATTTATTTATCCGGAAATTCCGAAGGACTAATTATTGGAAACTATATTGCTGATGCTGTAAAAGGGAAGCAATTAGATCTTTTTCATTCTGAAATTACTAAGGGAATTATATTACACCGCAAAATAGATACCTATACAGACACTCATGCGATTGTTGAAAAGAGCAAGGCCAGATTAAGGCCGGTATACAGAAAATATGCTTCTGTAATCATTGACATACTTTATGACCATTACCTGGCAGTCAACTGGAAAAATTATTCCGATATACCGCTATTTGAATATTCAAAAAACATTTATGGATTAATAAAAAAACATGAACATATACTCCCTGAAAAATCGAAACTATTCATGCAGTATATGATCAAAAATGACATTTTAAATGCGTACAGCAATTTAAATGGTATAGAAAAAGTACTAAAGGGTATGGCGCAAAGAACTAGCTTTGAATCAAACATGAATTTATCGATAAAAGAAATAAAGGAATATTACCTTTTGTTTGAAGAGGAGTTTTATCAGTTTTTTCCCGATATTCAACAATATGTTAATCAGGAAATTAACATTGTTTAAATCATAAAACACCTTGAAATGACAAAAAAACTATCCCACCAGATCAAAATAAGAAGAACATTTATGTGAGCGAATAATCAACGCTTTAAAACAGTGGTTACCTTGTATGAAACCTTTGCCATTATTAAATTCGAATTACTATTATATCAACAATAATTTTTTAATCTTCAGAATTCACCTAAAATTTAAAAGAACAAAAAATGTTAATAAATCCGCTGCTTGCATTCAAAACTGCTTCAATTAATAATTATTTTTATGTTTCAAAAAAATGCAAATTCCATCTTGTTTAATATGAAACTTATTAAATGTGCCGCTTTATTATTTTTGTTAGCAGTGAGTACTGCTTATAAAACCAATAAAGAAACAATAAAGCATACCACCAAAGAATCAACCGAACCTATAAAAGCTATACAGGATAAGAATTTGTGGGCTGATTCTGTCTTTAAAACTTTAAGTCCCGATGAGCGAATTTCGCAGTTATTCATGGTAGCTGCCTACTCTAACCGTGATCATAAACACGAGAATGAGATCTTAAAGCTCGTTACAGAGCAAAAAATTGGAGGTTTGATATTTTTTCAAGGTGGTCCGGTACGACAGGCTAACCTCACTAATTTATACCAATCCAAATCGAAGGTTCCTTTGATGATCTCAATAGATGGGGAATGGGGCTTGGCGATGAGATTAGACAGCACGGTTCAATTTCCAAGACAGATGACCTTAGGCGCTATTCAGGATGATAAATTAATTTACGACATGGGTGCAGAAATTGCCAAGCAATGCAAAAGAATGGGTATCCATGTAAACTTTGCACCGGTGGCTGATATAAATAATAATCCCGCAAACCCTGTTATTGGTAACCGATCTTTTGGAGAGGATAAATTCAAAGTGACTCAAAAATGCATCGCATATATGAGAGGGATGCAGGACAATGGCATTTTGGCCAATGCAAAACATTTTCCCGGCCATGGCGATACCGATAGTGATACGCATAAAACAATGCCAATAGTAAACCACTCCAAGGAAAGATTGGATAGCCTGGAACTTTATCCATTTAAAGAATTAATAAAAAATGGCATAGGCAGTATGATGGTCGCACATTTATCAATACCTGCTCTTGACACTGCCAAAATCAACCCCTCTACCCTATCAAAGGCAGTTGTGACAGATTTACTTAAAAAAGATTTAGGGTTTGAAGGATTAATATTTACCGATGCCCTTAACATGAAAGGAGTTAGTAAATTCTATCCTCCCGGAATAGTAGATGTAAAAGCCCTATTGGCGGGTAATGATGTTTTACTTTTCGCAGAAAATATTCCTTTGGCCATTTCTGAAATAAAAAAAGCCATTGAAGCGGGCGAAATTACCCAGCAAGAAATTGACTCCAGATGTTTAAAAATCTTAAAGGCAAAGCAATGGGGAGGTCTTGACAATTACAGCCCCATTAAAACAAAAAATTTATACGAAGATCTTAATAACACAAATTCAGAATTAATAAATAGAAAGCTGGCTCAGGAATCCCTAACGCTTTTAAGTAATAAAAATGAACTCATTCCACTTAAAAAACTTGACACTCTCAAAATAGCGGCACTTTCTATTGGTTATAAGGAAGAAAACACGTTCCAAAAAACACTTGGATTGTATGCTAAAGTGGACAACTATGGTATTGATAGGGATGCAAATCTGGAAACACTCTACGAAATAGAGAAAAAACTACTTGATTATAATCTAATAATAATAAATGTAAACAATACCAACAACAGTCCGTCCAAAAATTTCGGTATCAAGCCTTTAACTATGGATTTAATTAATACGCTTCGATTAAAGACAAAGGTTATTGTGAGCATTTTTGGAAATCCTTACCTACTTGGAAAAATGGCAGGTATTGAAAAAGTGGACGGATTGATTATGGCATATGAAGAAAATGAATACACCCAAAGTTTAGCGGCTCAATTGATTTTTGGTGGAATAAGTGCCAAAGGTAAATTGCCCATTTCCATTGCTCCTAATTTCAGCATTGGACAAGGACTGGCGACAAACAAAATGCGTTTTAAATATACCATTCCCGAAGAAATAAATATTGACTCGAAATATTTATCCAAAATTGACTCCATAGCAATGTATGGCATCAGTCAAAAAGCTTATCCGGGATGTCAAATCTTTGTAGCAAAAGCGGGAAATGTTATCTACCAGAAATCATTTGGAAAACACACATATGAGGGAAATCAAAAAGTAAAAAACAGCGATTTATATGATTTGGCATCTGTAACGAAAATTTCGGCCTCGCTTTTAGCAGTTATGAAACTTGAAAATGAAGGAAAATTAAAGCTTGATGATAAATTAACCTCCCATCTTCCCCAACTTGAAAACACCAACAAGAAAAACATTTCCATCAGGGATCTCCTGGCTCATCAGGCAGGACTTAAGGACTGGATACCTTTTTACAATCAAACCATCAATAAAGGCCAATACAAAGATGGGTATTATAACAAAGAGCAAAATGAACGCTTTCCATACCGAGTAGCTGATAATCTATATCTTAGAAATGATTACAAAGACAGTATACTGGAAAAAATTATAGAATCTCCGTTAAACACTAAATTGGAGTATAAATACAGTGATTTAGGCTATTATTTTTTGAAAGAAATTATTGAGGCTGAAAAAAAAGAATCTTTAGATCGATACGTTTCCAAAAATTTCTATGTTCCTATGGGCATGACCACAACGACATATAAACCAAGAGAAAAATTCGATTTAAAGCAAAT
>CANHPJ010000040.1 GCA_947462515.1 Bacteroidota bacterium
CTTAATCCGGTGCTATTCCAGCTTGCTCCACCATCTATTGACTTTAATACCCCAATGCTGTTTATATCCAAACCGTCTTTATCACCCGTGGCAATGTAAATTGTTTTAGAAGTGGCATAATCAGAAGGTATTATGATGTCGCTTATTGCTAAAACACCATTATTATCTGTTAAGCAAGTCCAGCTTGAACCATTATTGGCTGTAACCCATAATCCTCCACCGGCAGAACCTACCCAATAGGTGTTGATATCTGTTGGATGAAATGCTACACAATTTATTCTTCCTATTCCTGAATAGCCACTTTCTGAACTATTTGGACCTTTGGGTTTCCAGTTGGCAGAATCAGGAATGATAGATCTTGAACTTTTATTGGATTTAACATAGTCGCTATAAACTTCTTTTGCAGTTTTTTCAGGGAATTTACCTGTCGAAGGATCAATTTGTCCTTCCATAAAATATTCCCATCTTTTGAACTGTTTCCAGCCATAGGCTTTCTTTTTTTGTCCGTTTTCAAGGTAATAGCCTTTTTTTACATCGTAGCTATTCCAATAGGAGTTAAATGCATTTTGATAATCATAAAAAGTGTTTTTCTCATTATTTCTGCTATTTGGTAAATTTTTTAACCAATTTTGAGAAAATGCGTTAAGCGAAATAATAGTTAAACAAAATAAAAAGTATATTTTTTTCATAATTTAAAATTGAGTCTGCAAAATTACTTAATTGCTTTCAATTCTGCTAATTAATGGCTTTTATTTGTAGACTTAATTTTTGAATTTATTAACAATTTTTTTAGCAAGTCAACAGTATATTTAACAGGTATTTATTTTAAATTGATTCAAATATTTAATGTTTCATTACAATGAAATTAATGTTGATTCGAGTTTTAATCCTCATCTGCTTCGTCTGAATGTTTTTTTGCTTCTTCTAATTTGGTTTTTGTTGAATCATAAGAGTTTTTTGTTCTTATTTCAGTATGTCTTATTTCCCCTCCGGAGGTTCCCGCTTTTGCTCCAAAATATAAGGTAACAATGCTAAAAGCTATTATCAGGTAATTAAATGCATCGCTATAAGTCTTCTGTTTCCATGATATCCATATACCTAGGGTAGAAAATGCCCCCAAAAGGTATGAGAACACAGCAAATGTTTCCGCAAGTTCTTCATGAATTTTAATGAAATCCTCGCTTATACCTTCCATGTTTTCAATCACTTCTTCTGCACCTTCACCCGTGTTAAATGCCGGAAATGTGAATAATGAACTTAAAATAAAAATAAAAAGTGCCGTTCTTTTTATAATAACAGAACTTAAAATGTATCCCAGGCTTAAAATCAAAATTCCCAAAATGGTGGAAATTATTGGAAGGTGGTTGAATAATAGGTGAAAATGCGCTGCATTCATTTAATAAGTTTGTTTAAAATTTTCTTTACCGATTTTTTTTAATCTTCTTAACAATTATCATATAAAAATTGAGCCAGTTTTTGACTTTTTCATTTTACCTTATCTTTCGATTAGCATTTTTTATGGAACAAGGAATTGTTTTTTACCTGTTTTATTCTTCTTGTATTTTATTAAATAAAAAAATATCCATAAAAAAACACTTATACCTATATCTTTGAATCTTGAATGAACTGTTATTTGTTTTTTTAATATGAAAAAAGTAAAAATTACCAAGTTTAATTTCTTAAGTACCGATGAACGTGGCTCAACGCTTGAATTTCCTTTAGAGCGAATGGGGAATTCCTTGTTTGCATTTCGAAAGGCGGGCACGTTAAGCGGAAACCATTATCATAAAGGCATTGAGAATAATAAAAATCCTGAGATTCTTTGGGTTTTGCAAGGTGAATTGAAATTGAGATACAAGCATGTAGAGGATGACAATTGGGAGGAAAGATTGATAATAGGGCCTTCCAAGGTGGAGATATTCCCTAACATAATTCATGTTTTGGAAGGTCTTACAGACTTTTTTATGCTTGAACTAAACAGTCTCGAGCAGCATGTCAATGATACTTTTAAGATTTAAAAAAAAGTGTAATGGACAGTAGTTCCTGTAATTTACATGTTTTGTTCAAGTAGATAAAATAGTACCTGTATTTTTTCTGATTTTATTTTCTTAATCAAATCAAGATTGTTTTTGACAGATCAAACAAAACGGAAACAAGCTCTTCTGCAGAGCAACTTGTCAAGGATAGTTTGTGAACGATAAAAAATGACATTCAATGGGTTTATTCATACAGCCTATTGATGTTTTTTAGAGTTCCTTATGCCTTAAAATATTCATTAATAAACTTCTTCCTTCGAGCGATTGATAGTCCATTATGATTACTTAATTTGTTCTTCAAATTGGCAAAATGGCCAACTATTGCATTTATAGATTGGGTATTTTGATTATTAACACTAATTGCTTATTATTTCTCAGAAACCAGTAATTAATTTTGTGAAGACTATTACTAATCAGAGGGTGCTTTTTTAATAGAACTTCGGTTATTAATTGTTCGGTTGTCTTAAAACACTTTAAAAATTATTCAGATTTATTCATTTTTACTAAATCAGATATGATTTTGTAATCGATTAAACAAAACAGCTGTTCGATTATAAAAATTTACTTGAAATCAGCTAATTTTTAAAATCGTATAATTGTTTCTGCAAAACGAAATTAGGATTTTATAAGAGAAGCCATTTTTAGGGCTTCTCTCATAGATTAAAACAATGATTATCTTTTTAGTTTTCCAAGTATTTTTTAAACCATTCACACGTCAATTCAGCAACGCTATCAAGAGCATTGGCTTCTTCAAACAAATGGCCTGAACCAGGAATTATGTCAATCCTTTTTTTTGAATTAATTTTTTGGTATGCTTTCTGGTTTAATTTTAATACTTCAAGGTCATTTCCTCCAACGATTAATAAAACTGGGGCTTTTATCCTGTATAATTTATTTAATGCTAAATCGGGTCGCCCACCTCTACAAACAACCGCTTTTATTAAATCACCCATTTCTGCTGATACATTTAAAGCTGCTGCCGCTCCAGTGCTGGCTCCGAAAAATCCGATATTTAAATTGCTAAACTCGGCATGCTCTAAAAACCAATTTGTAATTCCATTAAGACGCTTAGTAAGTAAATCAATATCGAAACGCGTTTCGTAGACTTCTTCTTCCTGTTTTGTTAATAAATCAATTAGTAAAGTGCCTATGTTTTGATCTTGAAGTACATTGGCGACGTAATTGTTTCTCAGACTATTTCTGCTGCTTCCACTTCCATGGGAGAATATAACTAATCCTTTTGCATTCTCCGGTATGTGAAGTAAACCCTCCAGATTTATACTTCCAAGTTGTATTAGAATTGATTTTTTTATTCCAGCATTAATTTCCAACAAATCCATACTCAATTATTTTTCCAATTTAATAATATCAGAACGAATTTTTAGACCGGCATTGGTTCTTCCCAAAGTTGTTTTAATTCTTTTGGAAATACCGCTTTTAAATGATCTACTTCACCCTTTGAAACTTGATTTTTAATAGTAGAAAAAACACAGTTAATTGATTTCAAAGTAATTGATTCTGTTGCAAAGTCAACCGAAGCCGTTTTTCCGGCTTCTTTGTATACTTCATCAATAAATTCTTCCATGTGTTTTATTCTTACAAATTCTTTTGAGTGTTTCCATCCATCCACATATATTGCCTTAATCAATAAGGGCAATTGTGACATAAATTGAAAGGATTCTTCAGTGCTTAACCTATTTCTTAGGGCATGCAAAACTGCTTTTAGTATTCTTTCTGCTTTTATCAAATCATCGGGATTTCCAAGATTTTGAGCCACCTTATGTAAGAATTCATTTGCTTTTAAGGCATGTTTATCAAAGTTGTTCTGCATATTTTTTATTTTTAAATTTTGTTCAAATATTTCGCTAATTATTCTAAAGCACTTGCTTTCAAACTTTCTTTTTTATTGATTTTCTTCAATAGCCTTATTACTTCATCATCGCTAACCTGTTCAAAATTTTCATAAAATTGTCCTACACCAACAAAATTTTCTGGAATTTCCAAACAAATGATTTCATCTACCATTCGTTTTATTTTCTCAATAGCTTCCTTTGGCCCAACAGGTATCGCTACAACGATTTTTTTTGGTTTACCCATTTTTACTAAATCAATCGTCCCAATCATTGTATGACCTGTTGCAATTCCATCATCTACAATAATTATAGTTTTGTTTTTAAAGTCTACAGGTTCAATATGCTCGGTATATGTAAGGTATTTCTCATTTAATTCCTTTTTTAACCTTTCTACTTCGCTTTCTAGATATGTTTTTGAAATATCCTTATGAATTTCATTTATATATACATTTCTCGGACTTACAGATCCGATAGCATATTCTCTATTTGAAGGGTGACCAATTTTTTTTGTTAGTACAAGATCAAGTTTAAGATTCAGCTCCAGAGCAACTGTATAAGCTATTGGAACTCCACCTTTTGGAAGGGCAAGAATTACAGCGTCTGTGTTTTTATAAATCAATAAATTATCGGCCAATTGCAATCCCGCATCTACTCTGTTTATAAACATGCAAAATATAATTATGGGAAACCATAAAATATGGTTTCCCTATTAATAATTAAACTATTGCTTTTTCATTTATTCTCTCCGTAGCTAATTTTGTCAATTTAAGATCTATTTTTTTCTCTTCATCTAATGATTTTTGAAGAGAACTTGCCAAGTCATTATGTCCTAATTCTTCAGCAAAAGTCCTTAAACTTCCATAGATGGCTATTTCATAATGATTTATTCTTTGCAGATATGAAATTATTGCAGCATCTCTTACATTTTTTGAATCACATTTATTCACAACATTATTGATTTCTTTTATCATACTTTCTACTCCAACATTTTTTTCTGTTGTAGTTATTGGTGGTAGGTTTAATTTTTCAAAAACATGATTTAATCTCTGTACGTGATTTTCGCATTCTCTTTTGCACTGGTCAATCGATTCTTTCAAATCTGCAGCTGATGCATGATTTCTGATTTCGCCATAAAAAGGAGATAAAAATTTTTTCTCGGCAATAAAGATGTCTTTTACCTGACTCATAAATAAGTCTTTCAAATTATTGATTTTTTCCATTTTGTTTTGTTTTAGTTTGTGGTTAAATAAAAATTTATAATCGAACTGATTTAATGCTTATAAATGATCCATTTCCATACCCTTCTTTTGGTATTTGCTTTGATTTTATTTCTTCAAGATTCTTCCCAAAAAGAGTTTGCATATATTCAAATTGTCTAAATCCAGCATCATAAAGCAATTCAGTGGTTTCCGAAACGGTATAATATTTTGCTACCTTGTAAAATGCAGCGTTTTTTTTCTCTGTCTGATATAAAACACCCAAAGAGCTATTTTTCTCTATGAATCCCATAATCAATTTGCCTCCCGGTTTTAGAATTCGATGCGCTTGCTCCAACGTTGCCTTCATATCATCCAAATAGGCGGTATCTATGAGCAAGGCAAAATCAAACTCTTCTTTATCAAAGGGCAAACTTTTCTGTTCACACTCAAAAACTTCTATACCTCGACTCTCGGCCAGTGATTTCATTTCATGGTAATACTCAACTCCTTTTTTTATACCCAAAGGTCCCGCGAACCTACCAGTATTAACACCCAACTCTATCCCCATGCCAACTTGAGGAAGAAGCCGTTTGATTACTTCCAGTTCAGATTCATAAGCATATTTGTGTTCCTGAAACCAAAAGTCATATTCCTTTACAAGCAATTCAAGAGGTGCAACGGTATCAATCATATTTTAAATTCTTTATTGTAACTGTTAAGCGTAGTATATAAATAGTCAAGCCAAATAAGTTTTTTCTGTAGCTAACACTTGAAAAACAAATACATAATAATATTTATTATGATTTTATTTTTTTTGATCTGTTACAATAGGAGAAATTTATTCGTCTTTTGATGGAAAATAATCATCAAATTTTTTGCTAATAAAATTTAACGTAAAATCACTTTTTTTCAATTTTTATTTATGGTGTTTTTTCAGTTTTTTAAACTTCGATTCAATTTTTAGGAATAAAAATTGCTTTTTATTTAAAAAATGCGCTATAAAATGAAAAAACAATTTTTATTTCTTGGGACAATAATTTTTTTTATTTCTGTTTATCTACCTCTTGTTTGCAAAGCCCAATTAAAAGCTGTTATATATGACTTTGAGGGATTGGATATAGGTCAGGTAGATTTGCCTGAAGGCGATTATCGCCAATATGATTTGCAAACTTTTGTATCATCAAACCCGCTTGGTGAAAGTCAAATGCTAGGTCAACAGGTCTTAAGGCTAGATCTTAACTGGAAAATCGGAAAAGGTGTATTTGGAAAAGGCATTTCAAAATTTATTGAATTGAATGCAAAAGAAGATTATTTCAACTTTTATATTTATAATCCTATAATTAATTCTTCCAATGCCAATATCCAAATAAGTATTACAGAAGATGATAATAAGAATAATATCTGGGAGGATAAATATGACGACAGATGGAAAAAAACTGTTTCAATTTCCCCTTCAGAAAAATGGCAATTAATAAGCATTCCGATAAAAGATTTTGTGGATAATAATTTGGGTGGTAATGGTGTTTTTGATGCTGCTTTTTCTAATCAGGCAGGTAAAATATTTAATGTTCAATTTAATTTCTTGCAAAATCTTAATATTGATGTATCTGCTAGATTTTATCTTGACATGATTTGCTTTTCGGAAGGTGTTTTGCCTACGGGAAATTCCATATTAAATTATCCAAATTCAATTCAACATGGAAAATGTTTGTTAGGCTCCTTCAACTCTAATTCTGATCCTCAAAATACAGCAGCTGTAGTCGAAGGATTATTCCCATATGATTCACTAAAAAAATTGAAATACATACATTATTTCATCCCATTTTCCGATGATGGAAACACATTTGCAAATAAACTACCGGGCCAGGAAGTTCCTCAAATACTAAAAAATGGATATACTCCTATTATTACGTGGGAACCATTATACTCCCATCTTGATAGGCTAAATTCATCTCAGCCAAAACTTAACGATTTTGTTTTAGGCAAATTCAATTCATACATTGATGCCTTTGGTGATAAATTAAAATCTTTTAACGATACAATTATAATTCGATTTATGCACGAATTTGAAGGTGATTGGTATCCTTGGGCACTGGCAAATAATAATCAGGATCCTACTTTATTTATAAACGTTTTTAGAAATGTAGTTGATCGAATAAAAGCAAGAGGAGCTCATAAAATAAAATGGATGTGGTGTATTAATGGTGCTACCTATCATCCCGTAATGTCATATAACTGGGTAGTTGGAGCTTATCCAGGCGATGCTTATGTTGATATTGTTGCATGTGAAGCATATAATTTATCCATTACAGGCACCCCTCCCTGGCGCTCTTTTAGGGCAGCATTTGCAGAACCATATTACTATTTGAGAAAATATTTCCCTCAAAAACCACTCTTTATTTGTGAAACAGGTTGCAGGGAGAGGGATGTAACCGAAAATCCAACTTCTCAAACTAAAGCAAAATGGATTGAACAGATGGATAAAGAAATCCAATCTAATTTTAGGGATATCAATGCTTTAATCTTATTCAATAAAAAAAAGAGTCAGGATTATACCATCAATTCAAGCCCTCAAAGTTTAAGCTCTTTTGAATCAAATGTTTGGAATGATGATTATTATTTTAAAAATCCAACCCTTGCTGAAATAAAAGGGAATCTAAAAATGGAAGTTTGGAATAATGTTTTGGGAAGCAACATTTCTTATATTCCTGTAAATTCATCTCCTTCATCAATTAGTCTTTTAAATAAATTCGAAGCTCCAAGAGATGTTGGCGATAACTTTGGACGCAGAATAAGCGGGTATATTTATCCTCCCTTTAATGGTAATTATGTTTTTTGGATCTCAGGTAATAATAAATGTGATCTATTTCTGAGCAAAGACGAACAGGCTCTAAATAAAAGTAAAATAGCCTGGGTGTCTGATTGGACCAACTATAGAGAAATCAATAAATATTCCAGTCAGCAAAGTGTTCCAGTTTACCTTCAAGCAGGTAAAAAATATTATATTGAAGCCCTGCATAAAGAAGAATTATTGGGAGATCACATAAGTGTTGGATGGAAAATTCCAGGCGATATATTTGAGATGCCAATACCTGGAAATCGCTTGTCAACAATGATCCCAAGCAATGGATTAAACTATTATGTTCATAATTATAACTCTGAAAATCAAGTTTTAAATAATAAATATTCTGATGATACATCAGCTGTTTTCAATTCAGTTTCTTCCATTAATATCAAACAAATCGATGAAATTTCCGAATTGAAAATATTTCCAAATCCAAATAATGGAAATTTTACACTGAAAGCATGTTTTTTGAATTTGCAGCAGAGCATTCAAATGACATTTTTCGATCCCTTAGGCAAGGTTATACAACAAAAAATGATTTCCTCCTCTAATGGTTGTATTTCTGAAATTATACATCTAACTGAAAATTCCCAAATTGGCTTGTATATTTTAACATTAAAAATTGGAGATAAAGAGCAAAGCATAAGAGTCTTGATCTCAAATAATTAATTGTCAAATTCAGTTTTCACTTTTTTGATTTACCCAACAAGATCATAAGGTATTGGTTTTTGTTAAATACCTGAATATTTTGAAATTGCTTAAAGGAGATTAGTTAGCATAATTTTTTATTTCTACCACTTATAACCAATGTTAAATCATCAGAATATGCTTATAAAAATTCAGGCATTTATTTTGATGTTTATTATTAAGATAGTCTATACTAACGTCTAAAAAAATAAATGATGAAAATTAAATACTTTAAGATTGTTCAAATTCTTTTTTTCAACATAAATTCATATCTGTTTACTATTCTAATTCTATTTAATTCGCCAAAATTGTTTTCTCAAACCTTTCCAAGTGGATTCAGTCAGGTAAAGGTTGCTACTATTTATTATCCTACAGCTATGGCTTTTGCTCCGGATGGAAGAATATTTGCAACAGAAAAAGCGGGTACAGTTAAAATCATTAAAAATGGCAATGTCTTATCTACTCCCTTTCTCAAGGTATCAGTAGATCAGTTGAATGAACGGGGATTGAGCGGTATTGCCATAGATCCTGACTTTAATAATAATCATTATATTTATATATACTACACAGCTACAAATCCAGTCCACAATCGCTTAAGCAGGTTCACTGCAAATGGGGACATTGCGCTTGTAGGAAGTGAACGAATTATTTTTGATTTTGACCCATCAGTCAATTCGATTCATAATAGTGGAGGTATGGTTTTTGGCTCGGATGGTAAACTTTATTTGGCGGTTGGAAATGATAATGTGAACAGTTATTCTCAAGATTTAAATAATTATAAAGGTAAAATCTTGAGAATAAATTCTGATTGGAGCGTTCCGGAAGGAAACCCATTTAGTGGTTCAGAACAAGCAAAAAGAATTTGGGCTTATGGACTTAGAAATCCTTGGACTATTGCTGTTGAGTCAGGATCGGGAAAACTATTTGTAA
>CANHPJ010000041.1 GCA_947462515.1 Bacteroidota bacterium
GTTTTTATCCGGTGTCTTTCTAAATTTAAGATTTATCTGCTTGTTGGCAGCTTTCATTTCCAAAAGTTCAAAAGTTTCTTTTATTAAACCATGAATCTCAAGTTTGCTTAAGTTCATCTCTAACTGTCCCGACTCTAGACGCGATACAATGTCCAGGTCTTCAACAATTGATATCATCCGCTCGACACTTTTTTCTGCTTTCATTAAAAACTTTCTATTAATAGTTTCATCTTCAAGTCCGCCTTCAAGCAAGGTAAGCAGGTATCCCTGAATATTGAATATTGGAGTTTTAAGCTCATGTGAAACATTTCCCAAAAATTCCTTTCTATATTGAGCCTGACTTTTTAGTGTTTCTATTTCATCTTTGTGGTGCTTGCCCCAGGCCTCTACATCCTGATAAACATCGTTGAACAAGTTTTCATCCATTTTTATTTTAGATGGAAATGTTTCTTTGTTTAGTTTGAAATTATGTATGATTTTATAAATCAACTTTAATTTTTTGGCAACAAATTCTTTTATGGCATAGCGGGTAAAAAAAAAGGAAGAAAGAAATATTGTGAATGATTGAATAACAATAATTCCCCCAATAATTTGAATATTAAAAAGGTAGGAAAAAAATAAGAATCCGATTAAAGATACTATAGTTGCCAGTGTTGCGTTGAATAACGCAACACTATTAGGAGTAAGATTTTTCATTTATTATAAAGCTTAATCAAATTTAAAATAAAAATTAAGCAAAAAACACATTGTTATAATTAGCTTTCAAATTTATAACCCACCCCTTTAATTGTTTTGATATAATCTTCACCAAGTTTTTCTCTTAGTTTTCTGATGTGTACATCAATGGTTCTGTCGCCAACCACAACGTCTCCTCCCCATACTTTATCCAGAATGATTTCTCTTGGAAATACATTCCCAGGCTTGGAAGCTAATAGCGATATAAGTTCAAATTCTTTACGAGGAAGGTTTATTTCTTCACCCTTCTTAATTATTACGTATTTTTCTCTGTCAATAACAATGTCTCCAACTTCTTCATTCTTTTTTGATGAACTTCCGGCATCTCCTGATGCCGATCTTCTTAAAAGAGCTTTTATTCTGCTTACCAAGACCCTTGGTTTTATTGGTTTGCTTATATAGTCATCAGCTCCGGCGTCAAAACCTGCAATTTGAGAATAGTCTTCACTACGTGCAGTTAAAAAAGTGATAATGCAATTTTTTAGCAATGGGAGCTCCCTTATTTTGGTGCATGTTTCCATTCCGTCCATTTCGGGCATCATTACATCAAGTATGATTAATGCCGGATTTTCTCTCTTAGCAATTTCAATTGCTTCTCTTCCATTATTAGAGGTTAGCACTTCAAATCCTTCTTTTTCAAGGTTGTATTTGATGAATTCAAGAATGTCATTCTCATCATCAACCAATAAAATTTTTGTTCTCTCTGTGCTCATAATTTTCGTTGTTATTGTTCTGCAAAGATAATACTACACTTTCATAAAGTCATTGAGCTGTTTGTTAAGTTAACATTATCAATCAATCATTGTTCCTCATTTTTAAATAAAGATGTAATTAATTCTTTTTTAGTCATTTATTCTTGCTCTTGTGTTTCTTAATTTGACACCTTGCTTCTATATATTTAACATATCCGTAATATTCGATTAATGGAATGTTAAGATGAACTCTTTATTTTTGCCTGAAAATTAACAAAAGATAATCATTGCATTAAGAGCTTCGGTAATCGCATTTGTTTTAACATTAATTTAAAATATGAAATTTCTAAAATCGTTTTTTGTTGTAGTATTTGCTTTGATGTTGTTTGGTTTTACGGATGTTTTAATCGCTCAAAATTCAAGTATTAAAGGAACTGTAATTGATGGCAGTAATGGAGAAACACTCCCGGGTGCTACTGTATCAATTAATGGGAGCACTCAAGGTGGAGTAACAGATATTAACGGAAAATTTACCATAAGTAATGTTGCTCCGGGTAAGTATAGTCTTACTTTTCGATTTATTTCATTTGAGACAAAAATTGTTAATGATGTTCAGGTAGAAAGCAACAAACCAACAATTATGGAGGTTACTATATCCCCTGCAGCCAATGAGTTGGGTGAAGTTGTTATTGAAGCTACCATGAAGAGGGAGTCTGTTAATGCCATGATGGCTATTCAAAAAAATAGTGTCAGTGTATCCGATGGTATTTCTGCTGAGGCAATAAGAAAAACTCCGGATAGAAGTTCAAGCGATGTTATAAAGAGGGTAAGTGGCGCAAGTATTCAAGATAATAAATTTGCTATTATTAGAGGATTGGGCGATCGTTATAATGCTGCTTTTTTAAATGGTGCGCCGCTACCTAGCTCCGAATCAGATAGAAAAGCCTTTTCCTTTGATATCTTTCCTTCCGCATTATTGGATAATATAATCATTTTAAAAACTGCTACTCCCGATATGCCTGCCGATTTTGCAGGTGGTATAATTAACATTAACACCAGAAGTATTCCCGAAGAAAATACCCAAACTATATCTATAGGAACTAATTACAATACCCTTACCACTTTTAAACCATCTTATACTTATAATGGCGGAAAGCTTGACTTTTTAGGCATAGATGATGGTTCCCGAAAATTGCAGTCTGGACTTCCAGCTACTGAAGCTTTTAGGTCTGCTCAGCCAAGTGAAAAAGCAGTTTTAGCTAAAACTACAACCAATGATTGGGCCATTTTAAAAAATAATTCCACTATGCCTGCCCTAAACTTTCAATATGCGCTTGGAAATGTAGGTAAAATAAAAGGTCGCGATTTTGGAAGTTTCGTGGCATTAACATATAATAATAACTATTCCACTAGGCAATCTATTAGAAGGGATTTTGATGAGCCACTCGCTGGTCAAAAACCTCCAACATTATTTGAATTGAAGGATAATCAGTATGAAAATGCCATATTGGGTGGGCTAATATGGAATATGTCGTACAAATTAAATGATAATTCTAAAATAAGTTTGAAGAATT
This sequence comes from Bacteroidota bacterium, assembly GCA_947462515.1. Lineage (GTDB taxonomy): Bacteria > Bacteroidota > Bacteroidia > JACCXN01 > JACCXN01 > CANHPJ01. The sequence continues at coordinate 3,002 of CANHPJ010000041.1, forward strand.
TATATAGTATAAATTCATCTGATAGGGTAGTGTTAAGAGAAGGTATAAGGTATATGGATGGCGTTCAGGAACTTTCCTCTGCTCGTCAGTTTACTCAGAATAATCTTTACTCGGGTCAGCTTTCCGGAGAGCATCTTTTGCCTAAAAAGAGTATTAAAATCAATTGGATTGGAGGGTATAGCAATATTGAGCGCGATATCCCTAATTTAAGAAGGATGCTATATACAAGAGATTATTCAGCTGGAGTTGATAATAGCAATGCCCCATATCAGGCAGCAATACCTGCTTCCGGAACATCTCCTAGTGCTGGTGGAAATACTTTTTATTCCAATAACAAAGAGCAATTATATAGTGCAAATTATGATGTCTCCATTCCTTTTGAGTTTTTAGCTTTTAAAAGTACTGTTAAAGTGGGTGGGTATCATCAATTTAGAAATCGCGATTTTACATCTCGTCAATTTGGTTTTTCCAGATATTCCTCCGGTACAAAAGTTCCTTTTGATAATGCTCTTTTGCTTTTGCCTGAAGATTCTATTTTTGCAGCATCCAATATGGGTATTATTCAGCCATATCAAGCTGCCCAAAATGGAAATCCTGCTGTTAAAGGCTTGGGTGGATTTAAATTAGAAGAGGTTACTAAATTAAACGATGCCTATAATGCCACCTCCATGTTGAATGCTGGCTATGCAATGATCGATAATAAATTCTCATCTAAATTTAGGTTGATTTGGGGTGCAAGAATGGAGGCCTATAACCAAACATTGAAATCTTTTGAAGATGATGGTAAAGAGGTTTTCATCGACTCTACTGTTGTGGATGTTTTGCCTTCCGGAAACTTTATTTTTTCAGCAACAGAAAAAGCAAATCTACGATTATGTTATTCTCAAACCTTATCCCGACCTGAGTTTAGAGAATTGGCACCTTTTGGATTCTTCGATTTTACAACTTTCTTCACTGTAAGGGGAAATCCTCAGTTGGCTAGGGCATTGGTGCATAATTATGATTTTCGTTACGAGTGGTTTCCTGAAGCAGGACAAATGTTCTCTGTATCTTTGTTTTACAAACGCTTTATAAATGCCATTGAGCAGGTAAATCGTGCTGATGTTCCAAGGGAATTATATTATAAAAACGTGCCTTTAGTAAATAATTATGGGGCCGAATTAGAGTTTCGTATGAATTTGAATTCTATAATAAAAGAGTCAAGCAGTACTTTAGTTAATAATTTAAGCTTCTTTTCTAATCTCGCTTTAATAAAATCAGTTGTTGATGTAAGTCAAATTCCGGGATCAATTTCATCAACTAGGCCTCTACAAGGTCAATCTCCTTATATTATCAATAGTGGTGTTTTATACAATGATTTGGAGAGAAAGTTTAGTGTTAACCTGGCCTTAAATAAAATAGGTAGAAGAATTTTTATAGTAGGTAATACTCAAGAACCGGATATTTTTGAAAATCCGGTTACCATGCTCGATTTTCAAATTAGTAAAACTGTGCTTAAAAATCTGAATATGAAGTTCAATGTGTCTAATATTCTTGCCCAGGATAATGTTTTTTATCAGGATTTAAATAATAATAAAAAATTAGATAAAGATTTTGATAATTTAATGGTTCAAACTAATAATGGTAGAACCATATCCTTTAGCTTTAGTTATCAGTTTTAATACCTAAAATTTACCTTAATGTAATGTGAAGCCTCGATTTATCGGGGCTTTTTTTATGAAAACAACCTATTTAACATCTATTTGGGTTTTTGTTAAAGCAAAGTTAACATTGAGGTAAGATTTAAGAAACGGGTTTAAAATACCTTTGCCGCATTAGTTAATTAAACAATAAAAAATCATTAAAACTATGAAAAGAAAAATTACAACTTTTATTTGCGCGCTGTTCTTGGGTTCGGCTTCTTATGCGCAGTATTTTTTTGAAGAAACAACCTATCGTGGTGCTTTTGGTGCCGCTAACTCAGTAGATTGGGCTTCTGGTTGGGCCAACTTTAATCCAGAAACAACGGTTTACCCTGCTGCTAATAAAACTGTTGATGCAGATATTATTGTTGATACAAAATGGTCTGCCGGTGATGTTATCTTATTAAAAAATAAAGTTTATGTTACCAATAATGCAACTTTAACTATTGAGCCAGGTGTTGTTATTAGAGGCGATAAGTCGACAGAAGGTACTTTGATTATCTCTAAAGGATCAAAGATTAAAGCATCCGGGACGGCAAATAATCCAATAGTTTTTACATCTAATTTTGATGTGGATCAAAGAAATCCTGGAGACTGGGGTGGGATTATATTGCTAGGTAAAGCTGTAAATAACTTTGCTAATGGAAATGGGGTTATTGAAGGAGGCTTAGATTCAACCAAAGCAGCTCATGGTGGAACTGATGATCTTGATAATTCAGGAAATTTACAGTTTGTAAGAATTGAGTTTGCTGGTTACCCATTTGCTCCAGATAAAGAAATTAACGGGCTTACCTTAGGTTCTGTTGGTTCAGGAACTACTATTGATCACGTTCAGGTTAGTTTTTCAAACGATGATTCTTTCGAATGGTTTGGTGGCAGCGTAAACGCTAAATATCTTATTGCCTATAGAGGCATTGATGATGATTTTGACACAGATAACGGATTTAGAGGTAAAGTGCAATTTGGTTTAATAGTTAGAGATCCTGAATTGGCTGACCAGTGTAATTGCAGTACATCAGAATCTTTCGAGTCTGATAATGATGGTGCTGGATCAGATAACTCTCCTAAAACAGCCGCTGTTTTTTCAAATATCACAGCTGTTGGTCCTTATAGAGGAAGCTTAAGTAACACGATAGATGCCAAATTTAGAAGAGCACTAAGAATAAGAAGGAATTCTTCTATTTCTGTTTTGAATTCGGTATTTACCGACTGGCCTACAGGTTTACACATAGAAGGTGTAAAAGCAGAAGCTAATGCGCAAACAGCTAATGGTTTGGTGTTTTCAAATAATACCTTTGCTGGTATGAAAGCAAACTTTAAAATTGATACAACCGTTTTTATGGATGTTAGAAAATATTTCTTCGACAACCATAATGATACCATTGTTAGCGCGTCAGGTTTGTTTGTAAATGCGTATCCTACTCTTGATTTAGCTCCGGATTATAGATTGGCTGCTGGTTCTGCATTGCTTTCAGGAGCTGATTTTTCTAATTCAACAAAACTTGGTCAGGTAATACATGTTGGTATTAAGAAAGAAAACAATGATTTAAGTATCAATTTGTTTCCAAATCCTGTTAAAGAAAATGCGGTAATTAATTTTTCTTTAGCTCAAGCTTCTAAGATGAGAATTAATATTTATGATATCACAGGAAGTCTTGTAAGAACAGTATTAAACGAGTCTGTTTCTGCTGGAGCTCATACTTATAATGTAAATACTCAAAATTTAAACTCAGGAGTTTATTTTATAAACATGGAATCTGATTCAATTTCAAAAACCATGAAGTTTTTAATTTCAAAGTAATTCCTTTTGATTGATAAAAAGGCCTGACAAAATAATATTTGTCAGGCCTTTTTGCGTTTATAGAATAAAAACCAGTGCCAAAATAAAAACTAATATAATGATTATGTATTGCCATATGTCAACAAAATAATCCCCGTATTTAGTGTAAAGCTGTTTTAAGAAATCAATCATATCCAAAATCAATAAGTCCAAATTTTAATAAGGCTAAAGTAATAAAATTGTTAATGGGCTGTTTGTTATGCTCAATGTCAAAACCTGAATATTTATTATATTGAGAAAAAGTGTTTTTGGCTAAAATAGAAAGATCCCTCTTTTACAAAATGTTCATGTAAGGGAGTTCTTTCAGCTGAGAGCTTAATAGGTAAGTAAATAAAAAATCAGCAAAAAAATTACAAGAAAATGTGCTTTTCAAGAAGGCTAAAGAGTATAAATGTTGACTATAATTCTAAACCAAAAGGAAGTTTAGAAAAAATTTCAATCAAAAAGCGGGTAGGGTGGAGTAGCGTTTGGTTTTTGTTTTAGGCTATTTTAGTTTATTCTATATTTAGTTTATAGCCAACTCCTTTAATGGTTTTAATATAATTATCACCCAGTTTAGATCTAAGCTTTCTTATATGAACATCAATTGTTCTGTTTCCCTCTTCTATTTCTCCTGTCCATATTTGTTTAAAAATTTCATTTCGAAGAAAAACCTTGTTGGGTTTTGTTGCGAGCAATGCGAGCAACTCAAATTCTTTTTTAGGTAAAATTAAATTTTCATTTCCCTTAGAGATTTGAAATTTTTCCCTGTTTATTTTAAGGTCACCTAAATATAATTCTTGACTTGGAATTGCTGTTCCGGTTTGTGTTCTGCGCAAAAGAGCTTTAAGGCGATGCTCCAGTATTTTAAGTTTTACCGGTTTAATGATATAGTCATCGGCACCTGCATTAAATGCTGCAATTTGAAGGTAGTCTTCGGATTTATCGGTATAAAAGGCAATAATTGAATTTGAAAGATTTTTTATGCTTCTTATTTCAACCGTGAATTCTATTCCGTCCATATCTGTCAAGTCAAAATCTACAATTATAATCTCAGGAAAATCCACCTTACACATTTCAATGGCTTTCTCCGCAGATTCAGATCCGTATATCTTTAAGTCAAGTCTGCTTTCAAGAAATTCAATTTCTGATTCGACTTTTTTTAAAGGGTTTGAAACAAAAAGTATTTTAAATTTGTTCACTACTTGACAAGTTTATTGAAGCGAAACTAGGACAGTGTTTTAACTCAAAGGTTACCCAATTGTTAATCTTTCGTTTATTTATGGTAAATCCTGTGTTCTATGATTTTGTGAAATTGTAAAGGTTCAAAGCCCATATAGATCGATTTTATTTATATTTCCTAAAAACTATTTTTATTTAAATAACTTTCTTTAGCTTCATCAGTTATAATTCAAAGTATTCATTGTTTGTTCTTGACTAAAAATTGCTATGTTTACAAAATATATGGCTAAAAAAAATAGATATATAGCATATTTTTTTGCACTTGCTGCTATTTTGCAAGTTGCGATTACCTCTGTTACATCTGTTATCCAAAAAAACAGTCAAAGCACAACAAATAAGTCAATTATTGCTCACGATGATTTTGATTGTCTTTACGATTCAGATCTTACTTCCCCTTCCTTCGACTTTCTAGCTGAAATAGAAGAGTCTTCAGAAAATGAGGATGTTAAGTCTTTATTTTTCTTGCCTATAAAGTTTTCATATGGTTTCATTAACCATGTTAATTATTTAGTTTCTTCAATAACTCTTCCGCTTCATTTTTACAGATGCATAGCTATTTTTCTATTTAATAGCGTTTTTCGAATTTGATTTCCTCTGGTTTTCTTTACAGAAACTTTTAAAATTGTCTTTTATATTTTCTATTTAGTTGAAAATATGACACAAAGGAGTTGTTAAATTTATAAGATATTTAAAATGAAATCAGCTAATTCCTCTTTTAATGCAAAAGAGATCATTCTGGATTTAAAGAAATTCTTACCGGCTCAAGCCCCATTAAAAGATTTTATTTTTCACAATACTCTTAAGGCATTTCAGGATCAGAAATTTCATGAAGCACTTCATGCAGCAAATGAAATATTTGGTTATGAGGTCTATTTACCCATAAAGGACTTCAGAATGCTTTATGATTCCGGAAAAATAGATAAACAAATTCTGGAAAAAATTATTGTAGAGCGCAAAGGAGCCGATCAGCTGCAGGTTTGGTTAAATAAATTAATTAATGATAATTATAAGATAAAAAATAAGCCAAGAGTCGGCTTCCTCAGGGATAAATGGAAAACCGATTTTGGTGTCGATATGGATGTTCAGGTTCATCCTTTGCTTTTTAGAATCATATGCAGCTTTCTTGATCAAGGAATATCGATTTGGAATTTCCCGATATGGCATAAAGGTTTTCTTCCTTCAATAAGAGAAATGGAAAGAAAAAGCAGTTCTAGTTTTTTTAAATCAAAAAGAGCTCGTAATCTGCTGATAAATAATTATTTGGAAATCGAAGATTTGTTGAAGATTTTGGTTGGCGATGAGACCTTATTCAAACAATATCTTTTTGATCAGCAGTTTGCCCATCAGGGTTGGTCAGGTATGGTTTCATTTATTGAAGATAATCCCAATTCCCTGATTGATGAGCGAAGAATAAAATTATATGACTTTATTCTCTTTGAGCTACTGCTTGAGATTGATGCACTGGACTTTCAGTATGGCGAAGATTGGTTGCCACTGGAAAATAAGGTAAAAAATAAACCTCTTGAGTTATTTTCCCAAATTGAGTATTCTGAAATAAATGAATTGCTTTCCATTTGGCAAGATGCCTACGAATGGACTTATTATGATGAGGTGCTTGCCGGAATTAAAACTCAGCTGCCGGTTAAGACAGAAAACTCAACCGGTAAAAGTTTTCAGGCATTGTTTTGTATTGATGACAGGGAATGTTCCATAAGAAGATTTGTTGAACAATTAGATACAGCTTCTGAA